>NZ_MNQN01000046.1:0-26091 GCF_001915455.1 Bacteroides sp. 43_46
TGTCGGATTCGAACCAACGACCCCGAGATTACAAATCACGTGCTCTGGCCAACTGAGCTAAAGAGGCGTTATTTTCTTTTGCGGGTGCAAAGGTATGAAATACTTTTAAAAATGCAAATACATCGTATACTTTTTTTATATTTGCATTCTCACTAATAATTATAAGACAATGAAAAAGAAAATTATGAATGTGTGTGGTGTGGCGTTTGTAGCTGTAAGTCTATTAGCTTGTTCTGGTCAGAAGAAAGGAATGGCTGCCACTGAAATGGCATCGGATAGTACGAAAGTAGTTGGAGACGTGATAACTACTCAAGCAGATAGCACGGGATATATCGTGAAGGTAGGTGAGGCAGCACCAGACTTTACCATAACTCTGACTGACGGTAAGCAGGTGACTTTATCTTCTCTCCGTGGTAAAGTGGTAATGTTGCAGTTCACGGCAAGTTGGTGTGGTGTTTGTCGGAAGGAAATGCCGTTTATAGAGAAGGACATTTGGTTGAAGCATAAAGATAATGCAGACTTTGCCCTGATTGGTATTGACCGTGACGAGCCGCTTGATAAAGTGCTCGCCTTTGCAAAGTCTACCGGAGTCACTTATCCTTTGGGTTTGGATCCCGGTGCAGATATTTTTGCAAAATATGCATTGCGTGAGTCCGGCATAACGCGGAATGTTTTGATAGATAAAGAAGGAAAAATAGTAAAGCTAACCCGTTTGTACAATGAGGAAGAATTTGCTTCACTGGTGCAGACGATTAATGAAATGCTGAAATAGGATAAAGAACATTTCATCAGGTGTATCTCAGGAAGAATCGTAAAACTTTCGTGTACAATAAAAATAGTAACGCTATCACAACAGGATAGCGTTACTATTTTTAGGATATGGCGATACTATCGAAAGAGCATCCCGTCACTATTTTATAAAGAGCATTCTAAACAATGCTAAGCTTAGCCAGATAATCATAATGCTTTCCTTCTTTCACAAGTTCTGCTTTAAAGCCACATTCGGAAGCGTATAGGCTAAGTGTCTGAAAATCTATATATAACCAGTCGAATGTGTCTCCTTTTATACTCTTGTATTGCATCCGGAAATCAATTTCTCCGTAATAATCTCCGGCTAAGTCGATAACTATGCTGCCGTCTTCTTCTTCGAACAGATATCGTAAGTCGCTGGAATCCATCAATATACATCCGCCGGGGCGGAGGATACGTTTCATTCGTCGGAAAAAATCAGGCATATTGCTTAGTCTGCCGATGATTCCCGAGCCGTTCATAAGCATAAGAATGGTGTCGAATGTTTCTGTGAATGTTTCATCAAAGAGGTTGATAAGACGGGAATCCTTGACTCCTCGTTGCTTCATTACTTCGACAGATAGCGGAGAAATATCAATGGCACAAACCTCTTTTCCCATATCCTGAAGTGCCAGGGCGTGACATCCGCTTCCTGCGCCTACGTCCAGTATTTGTCCTGTGGCCATTTGTAGGGCAGTACGTTCCAGCATGGGCATGGAGGGCATGGAACGGAACAACTCCTTGACAGGAATTTCATCTTCTTCGAATTGAGAAGAAAAAACTCGCAAGCGGTCAGCTCTGTGGAGGTTGAAAAAATCGGAGATAGCAGCCCCCATTGGGTCTTTTTCCGGGATGAGAATTGTTGTTGCCATATTGGTCGTTACGATTGTTTTAGTTGGCAAAGATAAATAAATCCGTAGAAAAGGGTTATCTTTGCTGCCGGAAATATGATACTAATAACTTAATATATGAGTATAGAAGAAGCAATCATGGGTGGAATTGTCTTTAAAGGTAAGAAAGACAAGCCACAGGAAGATGAAAAAGTGAAGACAAAGGCTAAGAAGGCAACATATATTCGTGGGCAACATGGTTCGGGTGCAGCGAAGATGAAAGCTGATATCAGGAAAAAAAGAGCAAATCGACATAAAAAATAAGAATCATATTTGTATTATTTTTGTTTGCTTTTATATAGGAACAGTTATTTTAGGAATATGCTATTTATTTTCATAGACAATGATAAAAAAGCGGGGCAGGATAATCATCCTGCCCCGCTTTTTTATCATATGAATTATTTCTGCGGAAGTATCTCAATCCAATAATCGTCCGGGTCATTAATGAAATACAGTCCCATGGCGGTATTCTCGAAACACACGCAACCCATTTCTTTGTGATAGGCACGGACTGCATCATAATCACCTGCTACACGAAAGCAGAGATGACTCTCGTTCTCACCCAACTCATAAGGAGCCGTATGATCTTTCAACCATGTCAATTCCAGAAGAAATCCCGTCTCGTTATCTGTCAGGTAGACGAGGATGAATGAGCCGTCGGAAGCTTCTTTCCGATGATGTTCTTTCAATCCGAGTGCTTTCCCGTAGAAGGCAATACTTCGTTCCAGATCGGTGACGTTGATATTAAAATGGTCAAATCTACTTTTTATTTCCATTGTTGTGATCTACTTTATTTTTTCATTAAGAGCTTCACGATCTCACCGACATAAGTACGGGGTTGACCGGCTTGCGGAGTAGTCTGTGAGGCCAGTTTCTTACATTCAATAACAGCCGAAGGCGTTGTTTGGTTCGGAGCGTAGAGTTTCAGTGCATAACTGTCTGCCTTTTCCATTGCTTCGTAAGACTGGTCGGGGGAAAGCGTGCAGTAAGCAACGGCTTTACCGGACTGATAGCCCAGTGCACCACCGGCGTTGGCAGTCATATTTGTCATATTGAATTCGTCTTTTCCGATAGAAATCACTAACTTGCCGCTTCCCATTAAAGCATATACTTCACCCGGAATCTGTTTCAAGTCGATTTCTACATAACCCGGCATATCTGCCGAAGCTTTGCCGACAGGAGTTGCAGGAGTCAGATCGGCGGCAGGAACTGCATTTTGGGCAGGTTCGCCGGTTGTCACTTTGATGTCAGTTTTCTTATCTGCACCGCCAATAACAATCGGGCCTGTGGCTGTAACGATCGACGGAGCCTTTTGTTCTTCTTCTTTCTTCTTTTTCTCTATTTTCGGACGGGTATCCGGAGCTCCGAAGGCTACAGCTACATCCATAAATATATCATCGGCAAAGTCTACCGTTTTTCTACGCCATTTTGCCAATCCGCGGACTAACTTAGTCTTTGTTTTATTAAGTGCGTATTTGTCGGTAATCCATTCTTCCGCTTTGTACTTTTCTGTATCACGGTATGTGAAACGGATTTTTTCCAGTTCCACCAGACAGTTGCCGGGTTTGCAGGTAACGGTGATCTGGTAGTTGATTAGCGTACGGTCTAATGAAAGAGCGCTGGAACTGAATACGATCCACTCTTCTCCGATACCGGCAATGGTTCCTTTGTCTTCGTCGGCATAGACAACGCGGCTATCAACATTTTGGTTTTCTTTCAGACGTTCGGTCATCCACTTCATGACCGTGTCATAGATTTGTGCCTGACTCATTCCGGGAATCTGAAATTCCTTAGAGAATATAACTTTGCCGTCTACTTCGGGGACAGCTCCCACGAGATACCTGCTGTCGTCTTTTTTTTCTTTTGCTGAATCTGCCTTCATTGCTATCGGCAATGCGAGGAACAGGGTAAGAAACAGGATTGTAAATTTATTCATAATTATTATGTGTTTATTTGGTAATTTCAAAACTTTCGCCCCGATGGGTGATGCTGATAAACCGGCATCCTGCATTTTCGGCGAAATTACGAAGCGCATTACCGCCTTCATAATCTTCACTAAAGTGCATGGGCACAAATATAGTAGTTTTTATTTGTTCGATGAACTGTTTTGCCCCTTTCATATAATCTTTTCCCATTCTCCGGTCCACCGGAAACAGCACTAAATCAATGTCCGGCGCTTTTTCTTTTAAATATTTAACTTCTGCAAGGAAATCTCCGTTTGCTTTTCGTATCTCTTCTTCGGTAGATTCTTCGCTCCAGTGCCAGTTGTTTAAATCGCCGGCATGGAAAACACTCCAATCTTGCAGGTGAATCAAGAATGAACTGCCCACATCCGTCGAACCGAAAGCATCGATGCGGAGCGTCTCGTCCTCATATGTTTCTCCTTTCTTTATATAGATGGCATCTTCGGCTTGGGTACGGTGAGATTTCAGAATGTCTTTAGAGAAAATATAATGGATGTCAGGCCGTTGTTCTTTCCAGGTCAATATTTCGCGGTTGAAATGGTCGGGGTGGAAGTGAGTGGCTAATACATAGAGCTTACCCGGCTTTTGCAAGAGGTAATCATGCACGATTCCCCGGCTATGTTCGGCTTCCGAGGAGTCTTTGTAATAGTCGATAATAACGGTGACGCCTTCTGCTTCGAGGGCGAAACCGCTATGATAAATGTAATCCAGTATCATAAGCTGAATATTTTTGTAGTTGCAATATTACGTATTCTAGTTGAAGTTGCCAAGAAAAATCGACGAAATCAAGGGGCAAGGCGACTGATTTGCCATTCTCCATTCTCTTTCAGGATATACAGAAAACGGTCGTGCAGCCGGTTCGGTCTTCCTTGCCAAAACTCAATCCGGTTGGGGGTGACGGCATATCCGCCCCAGTTGCCGGGCCTTTCCACTTCTTTCCCTATCCAATGGGCGGCTTCTTTCACGAAAGCGCGTATCAGCTGCATCCGGCTCTTGATAGGCCGGCTCTGTGGAGAAATGCGTGCACCAATCCGGCTTTTATAGGGGCGTTTACGGAAATATTCATCCGATTCCTCCGGCGGGACTTTCGTTGCAATTCCTTCTATGTGTACCTGTCTTTCAAGAGCGTGCCAGACAAAAGAGAGCGAGATATGTGGATTCTGTTCCAACTGTTTTCCCTTACGGCTTTCATAATTAGTGTAGAAGATAAACTTCCCGTCATGAAGCCCTTTTAACAGTACGGTACGCGTAGAAGGTTTCCCTTCGGGAGACACCGTACCTACAATGACGGCGGTAGGCTCGTCTACTTCCGCGTCAATCGCCTCTTGTAGCCACCGGCTGAAAAGCGAAAGCGGGTCGCCGGGAAGTTCATTTTCCCTCAACCCGCCTTTCGTGTATTCTTGCCGGATATCTGCAATGTTTATTTTTACCATAAGATTATCTGGCATTTAAATTGTTCGTTCATTACATAGGAACTTCGATCAACAGAATATGTGAATCTTTTAATGTCTCCAGTTCGAAGTTGTTAGTATCATAAATCCCCATTCCGTCACGGCGTTTCATGACTTCACCGTCTACAATGATTTCTCCTTCAATCAGAAAGATGTAAACGCCCGCATGACTTTGGTGTGTATGGTATCCAAGTTTCTTTCCGGCTTCTACTTTGCCGATAGAGAACCAGGCATCTTGCAGAAGGGAAGCGGGAGTGCTTCCGTCGGGCGAAACGATAACTGCCAATTCGTTCGGGCGTTCCAGTTCACTGATATTGAAGTCCTGATAGACAGGGCGTGTGTTCCGTTCTCTCGGCATAATCCAGATCTGGAGAAATTCTACCGGTTCTACGGGACTTGCATTCATTTCGCTGTGGAAGATACCTGTTCCGGCACTCATTGTCTGGATTTCTCCCACGGTGATGATGCGGCTGTTCTTTTTACTGTCACCATGTTGCAGATGTCCTTTCAGTGGAATGGAGACAATTTCCATATTCTTGTGCGGATGCGTCTGGAATCCTTCTCCGGGTGCCACTTTGTCGTCATTCAATACACGAAGTGCACCGAAATTGATACGGTTGGAATCGAAATATTCATCGAAACTGAAAGTGTGGTAACTATCCAGCCACTCATATTTAGAATGTCCTCTTGTATCTGCTTTATGTATAACTTTCTTCATAATGTTCTCCTTTTTCTTGTTGTTTATATGTCTTATGAACAAAGAGGGTGGGGGAAAGGTTTTATTTCTTCACTTCATTTAGCAAAGGCTTATGGTTGATAAAATCTCTGATATTTTGTAATGTCGTCATTGCGATATTCTCCAGTGCTTCGTGTGTGAAGAAGGCTTGGTGGGAGGTCACAATGACATTGTTGAATGAAAGCAGCCGGGCAAGCACATCGTCGTCGATGATGCGGTCGGACTGGTCTTCGTAGAAATATTCGCTTTCTTCCTCGTACACATCCAGTCCGGCAGAACCGATTTTCTTGTTTTTTAAGCCTTCAATCAAGGCGTTGGTATGAATCAACTGTCCGCGACCGGTATTGATAATCATCACTCCGTCTTTCATTTTGCTGATAGAGTAGTCATTAATCAGGTATTTGGTAGCTTCGGTAAGCGGACAATGGAGGGAGATGATGTCGGAACTATGGTATAATTCGTCTAATGAAGTATATACGATTTTTTCTTCGCGGGCGAAGTTATAGTCCGGATAAAGGTCGTAGGCCAATATGTTCATGCCGAACCCTTTCAGGATATGGATCAGGATTTTTGCAATCTTTCCCGTGCCGATGATGCCTGCTGTTTTTCCGTGCATATCGAACCCCATGAGTCCGTGAAGGGAAAAGTTTCCGTCCTTGGTACGCCAGGAGGCACGGGGAATTTTCCGGTTGAGGGATAGCATGAGAGCTACGGTATATTCGGCAACCGCATAGGGTGAATAGGCGGGGACACGTACCACCGTGATTCCGGCAGCTGCGGCAGCGTTTAAATCTACATTATTAAATCCTGCACACCGCAATGCCAGTAGCTTTACTCCGTTGGAAGCCATGATGCGGAGTACTTCCGCATCGGCAATATCATTGACGAAAATACAAACTGCATCTACCCCTTGTGTCAGTAATACATTGTTTTTATTCAGATGTCCTTTGTAGTAGCGTATCTCAAATCCGAACTCTTTGTTTTTATCAGTGAAAGAAGATTCGTCATAAGGCTTTGTGCCGAAAAAAGCAATTGTATAGGCCATAATATTTTCTGTTTTTATTCTTACATAATAAACACTGAAATAGGGTGAATTGTTTATCCTTTCCTATGTCTTGAATATAAATCGTTTCATTAGAAACTGTTTGGTTTTTCAATTAAAATAGGGGGATTAATGAAAATAAATGCACAATCATACCTTCTATGTGCAATTATATCGTATCTTTGCGCCCGAAATAATTTAAAAAAGATTTAGATGAGAAAAATTTCCTTGATTGGATTTGTAATGTTAATCGTTTCAATTCCAACTTTTGCCGGAGGTCTTCTGACAAATACTAATCAACATGTGGCTTTCCTTAGAATGTTAGCACGCGGTGCTTCCATTGATATTGACGGTGTTTATTCCAATCCTGCCGGTCTGGCTTTCTTGCCGGGCGACGGTCTTTATCTTTCTTTGAACGGACAAAGTGCTTATCAAACGCGTAATATAGATATGACGTTTCCACTGTTCCCGGAAGACGGGCACAGACGTTATTATAAGGGTAAAGCTTCTGCTCCTTTTATTCCTAGTTTCCAAGGTGCTTATAAAAAAGGAGACTGGACTGTATCCGGTAGCTTCGCTGTTGGCGGTGGAGGAGGAAAGGCTTCTTTCGATGACGGTTTGGGAATGTTCGATTCAATGGTAATGGGACAGATTTATCAAGCTGCAAGTGGCAAGGTTACTCCTAATATGTACACAATCAATAGTGCAATGGACGGAAGCCAGTTCATTTATGGCGTTCAATTAGGCTTGTCATATAAGGTTAACGATTGGCTGGGTGTTTTTGCCGGTGGACGTATGAACTATTTCAGTGGTGGTTATGAAGGCTTTCTGACTGCGAAAGTGAAAGCAGACTTGCCGGGTATGCCGGCAGGTACGGAATTAGCAGGTATCGAATTGGATTGTGACCAGACAGGTTGGGGAATTACGCCTATTCTTGGAGCCGATGTGAAACTGGGTAAATGGAATATCGGTTTGAAATATGAGTTCATGACAAGCTTGAATCTTGAGAATAAGACCAAGAAAGCGGAAGTTCGTCAGATGGGGAATGTAATGGGGGATGAAGGAAATCCGTTGGCTGATTATAAGGACGGTGTAAATACGCCGAGTGATATTCCTGCTTTATTGACTGCCGCCGTTGGTTATGAAATCCTTCCTACACTTCGTGCAACAGTAGAATATCATCATTTCTTCGATAAGGCTGCCGGTATGGCCAATGACAAGCAGAAAGCTTTGAAGCATGGTACACACGAAATTCTACTTGGTGCAGAGTGGGATGTGACTAAACAACTGACGATTAGCGGTGGTTATCAAAATACAGATTATGGATTGGCAGATGATTTCCAGAGCGATATTAGTTTCTCATGCGATTCTTATTCACTTGGTTTTGGTGCCGCAATCAAAATGACGAAGCATTTGACGATGAATGTTGCTTATTTCTGGACAAACTACAAGGACTATAATAAAATGACAGAAACAGCTCTTGGAGCTTCATCAACTACATACAGCCGTACTAATAAGGTGTTCGGTCTTGGTGTAGACTACAAGTTCTAAGATTTCATAATCCTACCTTTATATATAAAGAAGCCGTCTCGGACATTGTCTTGAGGCGGCTTTCTTTATTTTTTTGTCTTAGAAAGAATACTGCACCAGCATATTCAACCGGTTTGCATGGCTCGTTGAAGAACTGAAATCACTGCGCCAGCCTCTCAAGTATTCGACACCGACTTGAAGATTACCGCTTACATTCCAAAAAGCATTGGCTACAAGATATTGCCCTTTGCGATACGAATCGGGGTTTGCACTAGGATAGCCGTTTTCAGAGTAAAGTCTGGATAAACTGTACGTTCCGGAGACAAATACATTCGGCGTAATGTTGTACTGCAATCCTGCATACCAACCCAACATTGGAAGAACCTGCATCTTGCCTTCATTGTCAGGGTCGGGAACAAGGTCAACATTCAGATTGCTTAAATCATTCAGATAAGAACCGATCCCTTTACCATAATTGAATTGTCCGTATGCCTGCAATTTCTTTGTGATATTAAACGTTGTAGAGGCTTGCA
Source organism: Bacteroides sp. 43_46 (assembly GCF_001915455.1). Taxonomy (NCBI): domain Bacteria; kingdom Pseudomonadati; phylum Bacteroidota; class Bacteroidia; order Bacteroidales; family Bacteroidaceae; genus Bacteroides; species Bacteroides sp. 43_46. The sequence continues at coordinate 8,936 of NZ_MNQN01000046.1, forward strand.
GGCCGAATCCGGTCTTTGAGTAAGCCTTATCGTGCACATTGCTCGAATAAGTCATATTGCGGACAATCGCACCTAATTTAATATGGCTGCTGCTGTTCCAGTTGAACTGTGCGGAAGCGGCGAAGTCCGGCATTCGTTGAGTATTGATTGCTACGTCATTGTTGGTCGTGCCGTCTACCGAAGGCATTTCCATAGAAACTCCGAATTTCCAGTTTTTCAGTTTATCGCACATATAACTTAGTTGCGTGGTACGATAGAAAGCTGAACCGTTCGGACCGGCGAAGTCGATAGTAGGAGGCAGGGCCGAAAGGTCCATAAACGAACCGTAGCTGTATCCGATTGTGAAACCGAGGAACTGTGCATAAGCATTTTGCAGTTCGAAGGTCTTTCCGTCGCCACGGAAGTTACCAGCGGTATAAACCACGAAATCACCAAGATGTTTGGTGCGTCCTACCAGTTTGAGAAACAGGGTAGAAGTAGTGATATCCATTTGGAACTGGTTTTTGGCAAAATTACCCTTTCCCGGTCGGCCGATCAATGCCGGATAGAAATCCACATCGTCAACGATTCCATTAAAGTCATACTCTCCCGTAGCACGAACGTAGCCACCGATACCGAGGGCGAATTTTCCCTTTTGGTCGGTAAGCAGGAAGCGAGGCGCGTTCGGGTCATGGAAACGCATCTGCGAACGGTCGTTCATGATACGGATGATTTCATCGCCCGCTTTATCCCGTGAGACAAACATGATCGAATTGGGTTCCTCATCTTCGATGACTACTTTCTTTTGTGCCTGGGCACAGACGGGGAAAACTCCTATCCCCAGTAGCATAGCTACCATTTTAAAGCTTGTTTTCATTATAAGTTAAGTTTTAGGTGAATGCCCAATGAACAACTAAAAAAAGAAATGGTTGAAAGGCCAAAGGAAAAATTGCCAAACTAATCGGAAGAATTGCTATTTATAATGATTCTAAAAAGGCGGATCTTTGTACCGTACCAATTAGATAAAAGAAATACGACGATGGAAAAAGTAGAATTTACTCAAGGAATACTGGCGATGGAATCTGATCTGCATCGCTTTGCATATAAATTAACGTCGGACCGTGACTCTGCCAACGATTTAGTTCAGGATTGCGTATTGCAGGCTTTGGATAACCACGAGAAATTTGCGCACGCCAAGAACTTGAAAGGCTGGATGTTTACAATTATGCGCAATATTTTTGTCAACAACTATCGCCGTACCGTCCGCGAGATGAATATTATAGATGATACGTATTCTATCAATCAGCAAAGTCTGATAGAAGATGAAGACAGCGACAGATTTGAATTTGCTTATGACATGAAGCAATTGTATCGCGTGATACATTCGATCCCCGAAGATATGAAAGTTCCTTTTCAGATGTTCGTTGCCGGATTTAAGTATAGAGAAATTGCCGAGAAATTAGGATTGCCGATGGGGACAGTGAAAAGCCGTTTATTCTTTATCCGCAAGCGGTTGAAGGAAGAACTGAAGGACTTCTCCTGATACAGTTCTTTTTAATTGAGTGATGTGTTTTAAGGTCAAAGTGAATGAGCCTTCCTGTCTGAATGCGAAACTGATGGGGAGGCTTGTTTTTTATTTCCGTGTTTCCCCGGCGTATAGAATCTGATAAGAAGAAAGCGATACTTTCAGTTTTATTTTCTATCTTTGCACCCCGAAAGAATTAAAAAGAGACGTATGATGCCGTGAATAACGGTCGTGTATTCTAGAACACCACGTAAAAAACAGGAATTATGAAAGAGAAAGTATCTGTACCCTTTATGCTGCTGGGCATTCTTTTTAATGTGTGCCTCATTGCAGCCAATCTTCTTGAAACGAAAGTAATCCAGATCGGTAGTCTGACCGTAACCGCCGGATTATTGGTTTTTCCTATTTCTTATATTATCAATGATTGCATCGCCGAAGTTTGGGGATTCAAGAAAGCGCGTCTTATCATTTGGAGCGGCTTCGCTATGAATTTCTTTGTTGTTGCTCTTGGGCTGATAGCTGTTGCGATCCCTGCCGCTCCTTTTTGGGAAGGGGAGGAGCATTTCGATTTTGTGTTCGGCATGGCACCCCGTATTGTGGCTGCCAGTCTGATGGCATTCTTGGTCGGTTCATTCCTCAATGCGTATGTGATGAGTAAGATGAAAGTGGCCAGCCGGGGACGGCATTTCTCGGCACGTGCCATTCTGTCGACCCTTGCAGGTGAGACGGCAGACTCGTTGATTTTCTTCCCGGTTGCTTTCGGAGGTATCATTGCGTGGCGGGAATTGCTTATCATGATGTGTATTCAGATCATACTGAAATCCATGTATGAGGTTATTATCCTTCCGGTGACTATCCGTGTAGTGAAAGCCATTAAGAAGATAGACGGTAGCGATGTCTACGACACCGATATTTCTTACAACGTGCTGAAAGTGAAAGATATATAATTGAAATAGAGAACATAACCTTACCCTTTTATAACTTTATGAATATGAATAAAGAAAGCGCATTGGTGGTATTCAGCGGTGGGCAGGACTCGACTACTTGTCTGTTTTGGGCAAAACGTAACTTCAAGAAAGTATATGCTTTGAGTTTTCTGTATGGGCAGAAACATAAGAAGGAAGTAGAGCTGGCGCGAGAGATTGCCCGGAAAGCTGAAGTGGAATTTGATGTGATGGATGTTTCCTTCATCGGAAGCCTGGGACATAACTCATTGACGGATACGAGCATGGTAATGGATCAGGAAAAACCTGCGGATAGTTTTCCGAATACATTTGTGCCGGGACGCAACCTGTTTTTCCTGAGCATAGCGGCTGTCTATGCCCGTGAGCGTGGCATCAATCATCTGATAACGGGAGTTTCCCAAACAGATTTCAGTGGCTATCCCGATTGTCGCGATGCGTTTATCAAGTCTCTCAATGTGACGTTGAACTTGGCTATGGACGAGCAATTTGTAATCCACACTCCGTTGATGTGGATTGATAAGGCTGAGACATGGGCTTTGGCGGATGAACTGGGAGTGCTGGATGTGATACGTCATGAGACATTGACGTGTTATAATGGTATCCCGGGGGATGGTTGCGGACATTGTCCGGCTTGTACGTTGCGCCGGGAAGGATTGGAGAAGTATTTAAAAAGTAAGAATCAATAATATCTCTACATAGAGATTAAAATGCATTTTTTGCTGTCACATCCTGCTGTCACAAGAAAGTTCTCATTTATAAAACGGCCGTAAGTTTCGTTTGGAACACGCCGGGTTAAATTAGTTTCAGCAGCTTGAAACAATAGTTTCATCAGTGAGAAACTAAAGTTTCACCGCCTTGAAACTGTAGTTCCAAAGGCTTGAAACTAAAAGTTTCCTATAAGGAAACACTTTGTTTCAAGCCAAGAAACATTCTGAAACCCGTGGGGAACGGATACAGTAGCCGTTGGTTAAGAGTTGAAGGTGATAGGTGATAGATACGGTGATAGGTTGAAAAATGAATCTATCACCACTTAAATGTCTGTTAATAAGATGTTTGTGCCTGTCCGGTGATAGGTGAAAGAGGAAATGCATTTTTTATCCGGGTAGAGGTTGTAGTTTAACAAGAGTAATGACTGAATTAAAAGACCAACTTTCCTTATTGGGAAGAAAGACCGAGTATAAGCAAGATTATGCTCCTGAAGTACTGGAAGCTTTTGATAATAAGCATCCGGAAAATGACTATTGGGTACGTTTCAACTGCCCGGAGTTCACAAGTCTGTGTCCCATTACCGGACAACCGGACTTTGCCGAAATACGTATCAGCTACATTCCGGAAGTAAAAATGGTAGAAAGCAAAAGTTTGAAACTCTACCTTTTCAGCTTCCGCAATCATGGAGCTTTTCATGAAGATTGTGTAAATATCATCATGAAAGACCTTATTAAACTGATGAACCCCAAATATATCGAAGTCACGGGAATCTTTACTCCGCGTGGAGGCATCTCTATCTATCCGTATGCCAATTACGGTCGTCCGGGAACGAAGTTCGAACAAATGGCGGAACATCGGCTGATGAATCGGGAATAATAAAAAAGGCTTGTCAAACATCGGCATTGCTTATGCGGCACTTCTTGAGGAAATGGATAAAAGGCTGGATGATTTAATGAATGGTTTAATATTGTAGAAGATATTTCGGAAAAATAATCTTGTAGAAGAATACCTGATGTAGTAAAGAAGTTATCTGAAGAATTAGGTGTATATTTACGGAAAAATTATGCTCAACGTCTTTCTTTTAAAGAGACGGGGGTAAATCGTTCCTTGGCCGGATGAAGTTCTATAATAAATTATTTAATCCATTAAATTTATGAAACATATTTTTATGCTATGGAAAGTACTAATGGTTTGCCTGTTGTTAGCAAATCCGTTAGCGTCTTATGCTGATTTTCAACCTTCTTATTCAACGGCAGGTTTTTATTCGCTGCCCAATACCGGTCGCACGGTGTATGATATGAATCCCGCCTGGCGTTTCTACAAAGGGAAGATAGAAGGTGCCGAACAGAAAAACTTCGATGATAAGAAATGGGATATCGTATCCTTACCTAATGGGATAGAATATCTTCCGGTTGAGGCTAGCGGGTGTATTAATTACCAAGGCGAAATATGGTACCGGAAACATTTCACACCTGATGAAGCCTGGAAGAACAAACAATTGTTTCTTCATTTTGAAGCTATAATGGGGAAATCAAAAATATGGGTTAACGGTAAACTGCTGAAAGAGCATTTCGGAGGCTTTCTGCCTGTTATTGTTGATGTATCTTCTGCCCTGAACTTTGGTGAAGATAATGTGGTCACGGTGTGGGCTGATAATAGTGACGATCCTTCCTATCCTCCCGGTAAGACGCAGGAAACACTGGATTTTGCTTACTTTGGCGGGATCTATCGTGACTGTTGGATGATAGCTCACAACCGCGTATTTATTACCGACCCCAATTATGAAGATGAAGTAGCAGGCGGCGGGCTGTTTGTTTCTTATGATAAAGTGTCGCGGCAATCGGCTTTGGTAAATTTGGATGTGCATATACGTAATACTTCGGGAAAGTTCTTCAGTGGAAAAGTCAGCTATGAACTGTATGACCGTGATAACCGTCTTGTGCTTTCAACAGAGAAACGATTGTCCGTGGGCAATGAGCATGCGGTAAAAGTGGCCTCTCGTATGAAGGTTGACAGTCCTCATCTTTGGTCGCCCGACAGTCCTTATCTCTATCAGTTGCACGTCTATGTGAAGGATAAAGCCGGCAGCATTGTTGACGGATATCGTCGTCGCATTGGTATCCGGAGTGTGGAGTTTAAAGGAAAAGACGGTTTTTGGCTGAACGGTGAACCGTATCCCTATCCGTTGATTGGGGCTAATAGACATCAGGATTATGCTGTGATAGGCAATGCCTTGTCTAATAACCTGCACTGGCGCGATGCAAAGAAATTACGCGATGCAGGGTTGCGTGTTATCCGTAACGCACATTATCCGCAAGATCCTGCTTTTATGGATGCGTGTGATGAGTTGGGACTCTTTGTTATTGTCAATACTCCGGGATGGCAATTCTGGAATGATGAACCTATTTTTGCCCAAAGAGTATATAGTGATATCCGTAATATGGTTCGCCGTGACCGCAATCATCCTTGTGTGTGGATGTGGGAGCCGATTTTAAATGAAACCTGGTATCCGGCAGAGTTTGCTAAAAATGTGGTAGATGTACTGAATGAGGAATATCCTTATCCATATTGTTATGCCGGCTGTGATGTTACGGCACGTGGACACGAACATTTTCCGATCCATTTCACTCATCCGGTAATGGGGGGAGGAGGGGCCTTTAATACGGAGACTTTGAATCCCGATGTTTGTTACTTTACCCGGGAATGGGGAGATAATGTGGATGACTGGTATTCGCATAATTCTCCGAGTCGTGTGAACCGTGTCTGGGGAGAAGTGCCGATGTTGATACAAGCGCAGGGATATGCAAACCCCGATTATAAATATACGTGCTATGATGTACTGTATAGAACTTCCAGACAGCACATGGGAGGTTGTTTGTGGCATTCCTTCGATCATCAGAGGGGATATCATCCCGATCCGTTTTATGGAGGAATTATGGATGCGTTCCGGCAACCGAAGTTCTCTTATTATATGTTCTGTTCGCAACGTCCTGCGGAGGAAAACAAGGAACTGATTGCAGATAGCGGTCCTATGGTGTATATTGCGAATGAGATGACTCCTTTTTCTCCGAAAGATGTTACGGTGTATAGTAACTGTGAAGAAGTTCGTCTGACTTTCTGCAAGAATGGCAAGCAGCATATTTATCATAAACCAATCGATAAGGCCGGAATGCCATCGCCTGTTATAACCTTTAGCGATGTTTTTGATTTTATGTATGATAAGCAATTGTCGCGAGGAAGAAAACAGGCCGATTCGTATCTTCTGGCAGAAGGTCTGATAGCCGGAAAGGTGGTTGCAACACATAAGGTGATGCCGGCCCGCCGCCCCTCTAAAATACTACTTTGGGCGGATGACGAGAAGGTGAGTATGAAAGCGAACGGTTCGGATATCATGACTGTAATAGCTGCTATTGCAGATGATAATGGGAACATCAAACGATTGAATAATTATGAAATAACCTTTGAAATAGAAGGTCCCGGACAACTGATTGCTGACAGTAAGACGTTTACAAATCCGGCTCCGGTTCGTTGGGGAACTGCGCCTGTATTGGTAAGATCTTCTACTGTTCCGGGAGAAATCAAGGTGCGTGCATCCGTGGTATGGCAAGGTAAACATACTCCGGTTTCGGCAGAGTTGATTATTCCGACTTATCAGGCGGAGCATATTTTGCTGGCAGATAAAAAGGAACTGGAACAATTGAATTCTGTTTCCGGACAGAAAGCAATGAGCACTGATTTTAAGGGACAGAACGGAAACAGCTTGAAGCGACAGCAGAAAGTCAGCCGCTCGAAGTTAAAAGAGGTGGAAAAACAACAAAGTGATTTTGAATGATAATGTAAAAGAATCAATATATAAAGAATAATCTATGAATTTCCCCCAATCATACATTTGGATATTGTAAGATTGGGGGAACTCATTTAATTGGATTTCACTTCTTTTCTCTCTCCATTCGCCTGTACTGCATATATCTTCATGCTATCATTCCAAGGAATGGATGCCGGAATATCAAATGAGAAGAAATTAGAGAAATACATTATCTCACTACCTTTTTTTACTTCAAATGCGACAGCTTCATCACCCGAACTTATTGTAATATGTTGCCCGGAACGGGTATATGTTACATTCTTTGTAATCTTCTGGTCATTCTTGAACTGTGTATAATAGCCTACATCACCTACCTGATATTGTTCAATACCCACATCATTATTCTTTCTGTCTTCGAGATAATAAAATGCATGTTTAGGTGCAGGAAACTGGCTCATGTAGCTTACTGCTTCGGCAATCATGGTTGGTGTCACATTGTAGTTCCATTTACCATACTGTTCAATCTCCACATTATTTACCGGTTCGAGGAATCCCCACATCCTGAAGAATTCAGTCAGATTCTCATTGGCAGCCTTACTTGCCATCTTAGCAAAATGTAACTGACCTGCTCCCGGATTAGATTCAACAATACGATCTTCCCGCAAGAGTTTGAAGAGTTTCTGCCAGAAATCTGTTTTATAGCCACAACGATGATAATAATTCCAAAGTTGCCAGTTCATACGCATATGTATTTCCGTATCCTCATTCTGATGAGTGGCGCTACCCATATTCCACCAAGCTTGTTTATCAACAAAACGGGCTTTTGCCAACGCGCTTAATTCCGATCCTCTCGAACAATATTTTCCCAGTTTAAACAGTATGTAATTTGAGAAAAGATTATTGGATGACTCTGTTGAACCGGGCCAGTTGATAGCACGCTGGTGAATATGTCCTATTTCGTGAGCCGGTCCCCAGGCATTGTCTTTAGCAGCCATCACGTTATCATAAAGCAAAATATTATTGAGATAAGTATATACGAATCCAATCCTATAATCTGATGCCCACATATAGCTACCTTCCGGAGAGATGGCAAACAAATGATTGTTGACCTGTGACGGACGGACGTCATCAATACCCATCAGTTCCTGTTGCCAACTAATGATATTATCCCAAAGATTAATGGCAGACAGTATATCGTAGGGAACAGCCTGCATCATCTTATCTCGATGGAAGTAGAACATAATTCTTTCACCACGTATGCAGAAATACTTATAAGTAGCTTTATTTATAAGCTCTTTATATTTATCATTAGTCTTATCCGTTTTTACATCAAAGAATCCGCTGACATATCCGCTACCTAAAGGAATATGTATTTTCACAGGTTTTGCATTGACATCCTGCAAGTTAGTGTTATACATAAGGAACAACATTCCTCGCTGTGTAAATCCAAGTTTATTGACTCCTTCTTCAAGGAAACGGGTTTCTCCGCTTGCTGCTGTTTGCACATAGTCGCCGGACTTTTCTTCACCGATGCATTGAATAGACAAACTCTGTCCATGGGTGTCACCTACCAACACAATGACCGAATCTCCGGCTTCCACATAAATACCCGTAGGGTTGTCTAAGTTACTGTATCGTTTGGTCATCAGTGTTTCTGCCCATTCCTCTACATTACTGTAAGGGTGATAATCTTGTATACGGAAAGACTTTTCCCATTCGTCATATGTGTTTCTCTTTAATTGAATGGCTATATTGGCAAAATAGCCGGGAAGTGCATTTATCTGTGCATCGGTAGCTTCATCTCTCACCTCCGTACAAGTTATATCTGTAAAAACGCCCAGCAATTGTGCGTCAAGTTTCTTATCCGGATTCTTTTGATAGAATTCCATTTCATCACAACTTACAAAGTCTCCCAAGCCGGAGTGAACCTCAAATTTTATTTTAGTAGCTTTCTTCAAACTCTGAGCAAACACCACACGGCTTGAAGCATTCTGCATCTTAAAATCGAATGAACCGTACTTCGTATATTCGGGAGCATCTTCTGTTGCCGTGTAAATATCCAATTTGCCAAAATTACCATTTCCACTACGGGTGTGATAAATCAAGTAATCTATGTCTTTTGTGCCATCAAAAAAATATTCGAGAGTAACAGGAAAATTAGCCTTTTGATTCCAAGTTGAATGATAGGGGGTTCCACCAAACTTGCCATCAAAAGAGTTCTCGATTCCTTGTCCCGGCTGGTGCTCACTATCTTTTCCTCCATTGGGAGTTATTTTCAAATCACCTTCTATCTCTACATCCGAAACACCGGAATCTTTAGCATTTTGTGTAACTGAGCATAATGCTCTTATCTTGTCGTCTTTAGTATATATGTAAGTGAATGTGACAGTACGTGTTTCATAATATGGGTTGGCATCTACCGTATATTGGTATTCTTTATCTGTCAGCGCACGGGTGGCAGGAACAGTTTTGATCCAGTCACTGTTTTCCGATTGCTCTATTGTGTATTCTATATTCGAAGTGACAATAATGGAAAGAGGACCTCCGGCCGCATCGATTATCGGATTGGGATTCTTGACAAGGATAGCAGGACCGTACCCTAATTGACGTACTTGAATAGTATAGTTTTGCACAGAACTCTTTAATGTGATTTCTGCAGAGCGTACGTCCGGTTCTTCATTGGCATGTACCAATACTTTTACCGCGGGCGAAGAACCCGACATGTCTTTTGCTGCGACACACCAGTCCTGATTTGATGAGACTACCCATGCGTCTGCGGCCAGATTAGTTTCCACAGGTATTACAAGCGATGATTGTTTTTGATCGAAATCCTGTTGTAAATACTCCTCTTTTATTGTGAATACAGGAGTTTTATCACCCGGTTCATCATCGCTGCAAGCCAGGAACAAAGAAGAAAAGATGAGAGAAGTAATCCCCCATAGTAAGAACAGATATTGCTTCATAAAGTATTGTATCATCAAAAGATTATTCAAAATTAACCATAAAAGTTAATGAGAGAGAGAAAACATTCTCTCTCTCATTAAAATATTACTTAGGAGAAAAATCAGTCTGTGCTCATCCAGAACTCTGCAAATGCAAAACTGGTTCCTGCTGACGTTTTATCTACTTGTACCCGCAAATATTTAAATGGTTTGCCGACGAATACCGGCGATGTATATTTTGCTTTTGTTGCCGTTGGTAGATTTTCTGTAACCGTAGTGATTTTACTGAAGGCAGTACCGTCCGGACTACCGAGAAGAGTATACTGCAGAGGAGCGCCATTATTGTTGTTATGACGTATTTGATATCCTATTGATACTGCTGTGGATTCTTTCGGCAGAGCAATTTGAATCCAGTGAGGCATTGGTGCTACTCCGCTCCAGTTACTATGGTAATACGTATCTTCTTTTCCGTCGAGCATTTCAGCAATAGAACCTTCATTTGTCGGATCCGGGAAAATACTAATCATATTTTCTTTCAGGTCGACTTTGGTTAATTTGCTTGCATCAGGTACATAAGAGATAGCATATAACGATGTATTTCTTTCTGCATCGATAACAAATTGTGGTTTAGTGCATGAAGACAAACAAATCGGAAGCACATAATTACCATAACTCAAACCGGTACGGTCTACTTCAATATTCGCCTCTTTTACACTTTCCATATCGTTGGTAAAGTTGACAGTTGTCTCCAGTGTGTAAGCAGTAGAAGGTAACATTGCATAATCACATTCGTTTGCTGCATTATATTCGTCTAACAATTTCGAATCGATAGTTAATTCACAAGAGAAGTCCCATTTGCTTGGAATAGGAATTTCCAATGGCAAAGTGAAATTCATTTTAATAGGGCCGTTGTCCGAGAAAAAGTTTTGAGTATAGCCGCTCTTTGAAAAGAAAACTGTCGGAGTTTGTACATTTGGCTTAATAAAAACCTTTCCTAATTTTGAATTGATAGAGTCCTGTGAATTTTCCAGTTGCAATGGTAGCACATACTCTTCACCGGCATTCAAGGCGGGAAGCCCGTCAATAAGTTCCGTTTTTAGAGTAATATCCATAGTTTTATACAGTTCATTTGCGGCAAAAGTAAATTTTCTATCGCCCTTCAATTCATAGCAAGTGGTGGGAATGGCTTTGTATTTTACTCCCTGTTCTGCATTATATATAGCCAATGCAGCATCATCCAACGTTCCTATACTTACTTCCGTCACTGCGTTGAGTTCTGAGCCTCCCTTGTTTATCACAACCTGGTAGTTGGCATCTTCCCCTGTGTTATATACACTAACAGGTATTTCGCCACTATTTCTGAAATAAAGTATAGTACTGAAATCATCCAGAAATTCATCCTTGCCATCTTCGCACGCAGTCTGCGTTAAAAGGAAGGCAGATACGAACGACACTAATAATATATTTTTTCTCATAAATATTTTCTTTTTATTAATAAAGTGGTTTTATGTGTATTTCTCACTACCATCCATAGTTTCTGGTCAGTAATTTATTACGATCCAATTCACGCTGAGAGAACGGATAGAGATAGTGGTTGGATTTAAACACGCGTGTTTCAAATACGGTTCTTTTCCAAAATCCGTCAGGAGTTACTTTCGTATCATTACCTTCCAGCGGACAGGTTGCATCCATACCATACATCGGACCATTATCCGTTTGTTCCGCAATCATCCAAGTACGTGTGTCGAAATAGCGATGTCTTTCAAATGCCAGTTCCACACGACGTTCTTTACGACAAAGTTCAATCAGTTCGTCCACGGAAGCATTGGGATATACACTTGTAATCGGAGTCAATCCCGCACGGTCGCGCAAATCCGCCCATTTTTCCATTGCCAGTTCTTCATATCCTGCCGGCAAAGCAACATTCCTCTTCTTACATTCCAGAACAGATTCGATGAAGTTCAGATACATCTCTCCGAGACGGAATACCGGGAATGTCAGATTACCCCATTGTCCATCACCGGAGTTCAGTGTATGGTCATAAAAACGATTACACAGGTAACCACTCTTAGGATAGTCGTGGCTCTTGTTACCATTACCTCCTTTGGCAAAAGAGATCATTGTGCTGCCAGCACCATGCAACCAATAGTTACCTCCAAAGAAAACAGTGATGTAAAAACGGGGCTCACGATCTTTATACATGTTAGGAGCAGTGATTTTGTAGTTCTTAAAGTTGCTCCATCCTTTTGCCGGATATTCCCAGTCTGATTTTTGCAGTTCTTCTTCCTTGCTGTATCCTGAAGCATTGTCTATTATCGGATCACCTGATGCTTCATACCCTATAATAGGATAGCGTCCGTTGTTCATCGCATAAGCATCTACCTGTTGCTGTGTAGGACCTACACCACCGTATGCAGTACCGGGTAGTCCGGTGGGAGCTGTATTTACTCCCCAACTATATCCGCTATTGTAACGGTCTGTCCAGATCAATTCACTATTCCAGTTCACATGGGTGATACCATAATAATCTTCATACGGATCACCGTTACCTGCACGATAAAGTTCGTAATCAGTATCGTCTAACAAGACTTTAGCAGCCTTTGCTGCTTCCAACCATTTATTGGCATCGTATGTTTGCGGGAAAAGATCCACTCCCGAAAGTTCGGGGAACTTGTCTGTTACCGGGTTCTTTACCGTACGATATAGAGCATTACCGTTGAACAAGTCGCGTGCCGAATAAAGTTTCAGACGTGAAATGACTGCATAACAGGTACCTTTAGTCGCTAAACCGTATTTACTGGTCGACAGACCCTTCTGAACAGGTACAGCACTACTTTCGGCACATGCAGTAAGTTCACTGACTACATAATTTACACACTCTTCCCATGTGTTACGAGGACGGTATAATTCTTCTGTAGAAGCTGCAAAGTCCAGTAACTCGTCTCCAATCAGGAAAATAGGTCCGTAGTCGCACATCATACTAAAATAGTAGTAGGCACGGGCAAAGCGCGTCTGCCAATACCATTCGTCAAGTTGTTCCTGGGTAGCCAGAGGGTCTGAGCATTTATATACATTCTGCATGAAAATATTACATTCACGGATACCTTTATAGTATTTGTCCATTTTGTAATAAGGTACATTTGAGGCATTCCATGACCCGAAGTTCATAGAACGGTAACCACGGTCATAAGTAATGGTACATTCGTCCGATGCTCCCAAATAGGGCTCATTATCTCCAATGAATCCTCCATTGTAGTTAGGAAGAAATGACATAGCATTGAGCCAATACTGCTTGATCGTATTTCTTGACTCCCAGATTTTTTCGAAAGTCAGTTTTTCGTCTTCTTGCCTGTCGAGGAAATCTTCACATGAAGATAACAACATCGCGCCGGTAGCGAAGCATAACAGATAAAGTGATTTTATTTGAAGTTTCATAAGTTATACAGTTATAAGATTTAGAAATTAGCATTGAAGCCGATAGTGATCACTCGATTCAACGGATAGCCGGAACCTTCTCCTCCACCTTTTTCAGGATCCCACATATCGAATGGAGCAAATGTGAGCAGGTTACTTCCCGACACATAAAAGCGGAAAGACTTAATGAATGTTTTACTTGTCAACGATTTGGGAAGTGTATAACCAATCTCCATATTCTTCAATCGTATGAAAGAACCGTTGCGTTGCCACCATGTGGAAGTTTGAGTGTTGTTAGATGCTCCGGCACCTCCGCTACCATTGCTGAGGCGCGGGTAGAGTACATTTGCATTCTGTTCGGGGGTATTAGTGGACATCCATACATTGTTGTATATATTTTCGTTCACAGCCGAACGTTCCAAGTTTCCTGAAGAGAAAAGACTCTTAACTGATGATCCGCTTAAGAAGAAACTTGTGCGAGCCGCTCCTTGAAAGAATACATTGAAATCCCAGTTCTTCCATTGTGCCGTAGCACCGAAACCATACATGATTTCCGGTAAGTTAGTATATCCGATAGCGATTTGGTCTTGAGAGTTGATAACTCCGTCACCATTGATATCCTGATATTTAATATCACCTACACGGTATTCTCCGAAACTTTGTACAGGGCTGTTGTCAATTTCTTCCTGACTCTGGAATAACCCTAAGGCTACGAGTCCGAAAGGCTGCATGGAACCACCTGAACCAAAAGGTTTACCTATTCTGTTTTGGTATTTATATTCCCAGTCAGGTTCGTCGTTGTTCTTCAATTTGTTACGATTATATGTAAAGTTACCTCTTGCCGTTACATAAACATTACCTATCTTCTGTGAGTATTCGATATTACTATCGAAACCTTGGTTCAGTGTTTCACCGATATTGACATAAGGGATAGTGGAAATACCGACAATGGCAGGCAATCCGGCACGTTGCAGGAAGATTCCGGTACGTTCTTCACGGAAGTAATCGGCCTGTACTTTAACCTTGTTGAATAAAGAGAATTCGATACCGACGTTCAATTTCAGAGCTTCTTCCCAAGATGCGTTCAGGTTTTCAACTTCACCAATACGAATACCATTACCTCCTTGGTTGGCACTTTGACCGTATTGCCAGTTTCCTCCTGTTACAATAGAAGATTCATATACCCATCTTCTCTGTCCGCCGATGTCATCATTACCTACTTTACCGTAAGAAGCTTTTAACTTTAACATATCAACAGTGTTAGTTATAGGTTCAAACCACTTCTCGTTAGACATCATCCAACCGATAGCTGCTGCAGGGAAAAAGCCAAAACGATGTCCGCGTGCAAAGTTTTCGGAACCGTTATAACCGACATTTACTTCAGCAAAATATGTATCTTTGAATGCATAAGTAACACGTCCTGCCAAACCTTGGTTTTTATAAGGAAGTGCAGCGTCTCCGCTACCGGCCTGTGTGTTAGTATGTATTTTCTGATTGTATAGTAACAATGCGCCTACACGATGTTTTTCTGCAAACAAACGGTTGTAGTTCAATGAGCCTTCCAAATAACGTGTCATCGTTCCGCTACGTCCGATTGCGAATTCCAAAGACTCACTTCCGGTATGTACGGGGTCCCATTCACCGTCACCATTATTATCGTCATAAATCAGATTGCCTTGGTCGTCTCTCCCACGGGCATGATAGAAAGTCGGTGTTTTGGAGCGGCGTTGCAAGGTAGTGTTCCACGCATCCCATGAGAATTTCAAGTTGGCAGTTAATCCCTCCAACGGTTTCCAAAGTTTACCGATATCTTGCGTAACGCCGACAAGTGCTTGTGCCGAGTTCCAGAACTGTTCACGGTATCCGGAGTGAACCAGCATATTCCATGGGTTGAAACCGGAATCGGTAGAAGGTCCTGAAAGTTTTCCATCAGAGTATTCTATCGGGAATGCATTAGGGGAAGCATTGAACGTATATCCCCAAATGTCGTTATCGTTGTCACCAAATCCGGGACCGAACGATTTTTCATAGATATTAGCCAGATTGACATTCAGCACTGTGCTTTTGGTCAGGTTGAGGTCTATATTGGCACGGAAGTTGAATTTGTTGTAATTAATAGATGAATCGTATCCATATATGTTTCCTGCATTTTTGTAGATAGAGCTTTCATTATAGAAAGAGCCTGAAACATAATATTTCACGATGTCTCCACCACCGGTGATACTCAGATTTACTCGTTGATTTTCAGCCATGTCGTCGAACAAAGCATCAAACCAGTCTACATCCGGGTAGAGATCGGGGTCACTATGTTCTCTATATTTCTGCATGACTTCGTCCGAATAATACTTGGTTGAAGAAGCTTCATTGTAAAGTTCCGCCCATCTTGCTGAGTCGAGCATCTTCGGACGTTTGGTAGGACTGGTAAAACCAAACTCTGTGCGTACATTGATTGCCGGCTTACCTTCTTCTCCCTTTTTAGTAGTAATCAAGATTACTCCGTTGGCACCTCGTACACCATAAACGGCAGAGGCCGAAGCATCTTTCAGAATGGAGAATGAAGCGATATCGTCTGTATCTACCAGATCAAGATCACGTTCGATGCCATCTACCAGCACTAACGGAGTGGAAGTTCCCTTAAAGGAAGATACACCACGAATGTAGAAATCCGCGGCACTATTTTTGCCGGGCTCTCCCGAACGGGTCATAGCCACAACACCGGATAACTGACCTGCCAACACATTTGAAATTGATGCTCCGGGAACTTTCAGTTTCTTGATGTCTAGCGTTGAGATAGCCCCAACAACACTTTCTTTCTTCTGGCTACCATATCCGACAACAACAACTTCGTCCAATACTTCAGTATCGGGTTGAAGAGTGACATTGATACTCTTTTGGTCTATGATTGCAATTTCCTGCTTCTTCATACCGATATAAGAGAATTCAAGTACTCCACCTACACCTTCTATCGTGATAGAATATTTACCGTCTATATCGGTCACAGCACCTACCGAACTGTTTTTTAGCCAAACAGAAGCTCCAATAATAGGTTCATTGGTATCGCCATCTCTTACTACACCGGTAATAACACGCTTTTGCTTTTTCTGTTGAGTCGATTCAACAATTTTAGTAGTAGATTCTCCTTTCACATCCTTCCATTCCTCTGCTGCAGAGGAAGAAAGCGGACAAAGAAGCAATGACAGAACAGTATACTTCAAATACCGTTGTTTACAAAAAAAATGAAATTGTCTCATGCTTTTTCTTTTAAATTTAACATTTGGTTAATTGTAGATTGAGTTAAAGGTTGAATATGTTCTTGCAGAACTTATTACATGTCTACAACCTCATTATCAAGTTTTTTAGGATGACTCCGATAGTACACGGTTGCATGAGAAACCCTTGTGAAGCGGTCGGATAGAAGATTATGGTACTATTGTTCTACCGAGATAAGCTCCTTAAGTATTGATATTCAATTAATTATCTTAATAATCCATGTAGTATATTATACCTATTTTATATACTAATCACAATAAAATGCTTATTGGGGGATTCGGGAATGACACAAGGCGAAAATATTTTTTTTAATTCATAAAGAAAATAATATGCATTCTTGCGTGTTATTCAAATAAATAGTTATCTTTGCGCATAAAATTTGTTGCCTATTATAAATATAACCTAATTAACCAATGTAATATGATGTGAAAAACAACTCTTAATTTAGAACATGTAATAAGTTCTGCAAGAACTAAATAAACTAACTACTTCTTCCATATATAACAAATACATACTAAATTACTCATTCCCTCATATTTACAAACTAT
>NZ_MNQN01000012.1:0-4704 GCF_001915455.1 Bacteroides sp. 43_46
GTCAGAGCAATTGCAGGCATTTATTCAAAAGAAAGTGTCTAAGTTGGAAAAGTATTACGAAGATATAAAGAAAGTAGAGGTGTCATTAAAGGTAGTTAAGCCGGAAGTTGCTGCAAATAAAGAAGCAGGCATAAAAATACTTATTCCTAACGGGGAGTTTTATGCAAGTAAAGTGTGTGATACATTTGAGGAAGCAATTGATTTAGATGTGGAAGCGCTCGAAAAGCAACTGGTTAAATACAAGGAAAAACAACGTAGCAAATAAAAAAATCGCAAATATTTTGCGGGAAAGAAATAAATAACTAAATTTGCAGCCGTTTCGCTCGTGTTAGAACGTGGCGGTTGCATTTTTTAGCTAGAATGCCTCTTTAGCTCAGTTGGCCAGAGCACGTGATTTGTAATCTCGGGGTCGTTGGTTCGAATCCGACAAGAGGCTCAAGGATGAGAAGGTTAATTCTTTTAGAAAGATAGACGGAAGCTCGTTCTTTGCGTAGTGAGAAAATTATTAGGGCAAATACCAGAGTGGCCAAATGGGGCAGACTGTAAATCTGCTGGCTTACGCCTTCGGTGGTTCGAATCCATCTTTGCCCACAATCAGAGTGACAACTTTGGCAAGAATGCGGAAGTAGCTCAGTTGATAGAGCATTAGCCTTCCAAGCTGAGGGTCGCGGGTTTGAGCCCCGTCTTCCGCTCTTTTTTCTTGCTGTTATAGCTCAGTGGTAGAGCACTTCCTTGGTAAGGAAGAGGTCCCGGGTTCAAATCCCGGTAACAGCTCATAAGATGTAAATGCTGATTATTAATCAAATAAATAACAAGTAAAGCTATGGCTAAAGAGAAATTTGAACGTACCAAACCGCACGTAAACATTGGTACAATCGGAATTGCGTTCTTTCGATTCTATCGACAACGCTCCTGAAGAAAAAGAAAGAGGTATTACTATCAATACTTCACACGTTGAGTATGAAACAGCTAACCGTCACTACGCACACGTTGACTGTCCGGGACACGCCGACTACGTAAAGAACATGGTAACTGGTGCTGCTCAGATGGATGGTGCTATCATCGTTTGTGCTGCAACTGATGGTCCGATGCCTCAGACTCGCGAACATATCTTGTTGGCTCGTCAGGTAAACGTTCCTCGTCTGGTTGTATTCTTGAATAAGTGCGATATGGTAGACGATGCTGAAATGTTGGAACTCGTTGAAATGGAAATGAGAGAACTTCTTTCTTTCTATGATTTTGATGGTGACAATACTCCTATCATCCAGGGTTCTGCTCTTGGCGCATTGAACGGTGTAGAAAAATGGGAAAATAAAGTTATGGAACTGATGGATGCAGTTGATACTTGGATCCCACTGCCTCCGCGCGATGTTGATAAACCATTCTTGATGCCGGTTGAAGACGTGTTCTCTATCACAGGTCGTGGTACTGTTGCTACAGGTCGTATCGAATCAGGTATTATCCACGTAGGTGATGAAGTTGAAATCCTTGGTTTGGGTGAAGATAAGAAATCAGTTGTAACTGGTGTTGAAATGTTCCGTAAACTGTTGGATCAAGGTGAAGCTGGTGACAACGTAGGTTTGTTGCTCCGTGGTGTTGACAAGAACGAAATCAAACGTGGTATGGTTCTTTGTAAACCGGGACAGATTAAACCGCACTCTAAATTCAAAGCTGAGGTTTATATCCTGAAGAAAGAAGAAGGTGGTCGTCACACTCCGTTCCACAACAAATACCGTCCTCAATTCTATCTGCGTACTATGGACTGTACAGGTGAAATCACTTTGCCGGAAGGAACAGAAATGGTAATGCCGGGTGATAACGTAACTATTACAGTTGAGTTGATCTACCCAGTAGCATTGAACCCGGGTCTTCGTTTCGCTATCCGCGAAGGTGGACGTACGGTAGGTGCTGGTCAGATTACTGAAATCATCGACTAATACACAATAATTAATCAGTTCTCGGTGTAAATCGGGAACTGATTATGTACAAACGGGAGTAGCTCAGTTGGTAGAGCACCGGTCTCCAAAACCGGGTGTCGGGAGTTCGAGCCTCTCCTCCATGAAAAAGGTAATAGCTTATATTAAAGAATCTTACGACGAACTTGTTCATAAAGTATCGTGGCCTACGTATTCCGAACTTGCTAACAGTGCAGTAGTTGTTTTATATGCTTCCCTGCTTATTGCATTGGTAGTATGGGGTATGGATGTCTGTTTCCAAAACTTCATGGAAAAAATTGTTTATCCACATTAAAAACAGGAATTGAAAATGGCTGAGATTGAAAAAAAATGGTACGTTCTGCGTGCTATTAGCGGAAAAGAAGCTAAGGTAAAGGAATATCTTGAAGCTGATCTTAAAAACAGCGACCTTGGTGAATATGTATCTCAGGTATTGATTCCTACTGAAAAGGTTTACCAGGTTCGCAATGGTAAAAAGATTGTGAAGGAAAGAAGTTATCTTCCTGGTTACGTTTTAGTGGAGGCTGCTCTGGTTGGTGAGGTCGCTCATCACCTGCGTAATACTCCGAATGTGATAGGCTTTTTGGGTGGTTCCGAGAAACCGGTACCTCTCAGACAATCAGAAGTGAATCGTATACTTGGTACAGTGGACGAACTGCAGGAAACGGGTGAAGAACTCAATATTCCGTACGTAGTGGGTGAAACTGTAAAAGTTACTTTTGGTCCTTTTAGCGGATTCAGTGGTATCATTGAAGAAGTGAATAGTGAAAAGAAGAAACTGAAGGTCATGGTGAAGATATTCGGGCGAAAAACACCGCTTGAATTGGGCTTTATGCAAGTGGAAAAAGAATAACGCGGAATTGTTACGCTGTTGTTGTTCTTCGTTTAATGTTTATATATAAATCAATAAAAAAATGGCTAAAGAAGTTGCTGGACTAATCAAATTACAGATTAACCTGCTCTAGGTTCTAAGGGTATCAATATCATGGAATTTTGCAAGCAATTCAATGCCAGAACCCAAGACAAAGCAGGTAAGATTTTGCCTGTTATCATTACTTACTACGCAGATAAGTCTTTCGATTTTGTAATCAAGACTCCTCCCGTTGCTATTCAATTACTTGAAGTAGCTAAGGTAAAGAGTGGTTCTGCTGAGCCTAACCGTAAGAAAGTTGCCGAGCTTACTTGGGAACAAATTCGTACGATTGCTCAGGACAAAATGGTGGACTTAAACTGTTTTACTGTGGAAGCTGCCATGAGAATGGTTGCAGGTACAGCTAGAAGTATGGGTATCGCTGTAAAAGGGGAGTTCCCGGTTAATAACTAATAAACTTCAATTGTAATGGGTAAACTGACAAAAAATCAAAAGTTAGCTGCAGAAAAGATTGAAGCAGGGAAAGCATACTCACTGAAAGAAGCTGCATCTTTGGTAAAAGAAATCACTTTTTCCAAGTTTGATGCTTCACTGGATATAGATGTACGTTTAGGTGTTGACCCACGTAAAGCTAACCAGATGGTGAGAGGTGTTGTTTCACTTCCTCATGGTACTGGTAAACAAGTACGTGTGTTGGTACTCTGTACACCGGATGCTGAAGCTGCTGCGAAAGAAGCTGGCGCTGACTATGTTGGTCTTGACGAATATATTGAAAAGATCAAAGGTGGATGGACTGATATCGATGTGATCATCACTATGCCATCTATCATGGGTAAAATTGGTGCACTCGGTCGTGTACTCGGTCCTCGTGGATTGATGCCGAATCCTAAAAGTGGTACCGTAACTATGGATGTTGCTAAAGCTGTAAAAGAAGTAAAACAAGGTAAGATTGACTTTAAAGTTGATAAGAGCGGTATCGTTCATACTTCTATCGGTAAAGTATCATTCAGTGCTGATCAGATTCGCGACAACGCGAAAGAGTTCATCTCTACATTGATCAAACTGAAACCGACCGCAGCAAAGGGTACATATATTAAGAGTATTTATCTTTCTAGTACAATGAGTGCGGGTATCAAGATCGACCCGAAATCAGTGGAAGAAATCTAATAAAACAGAGAAATAATGAGAAAGGAAGATAAAAATTCGATTATAGAGCAAATTGCTGCTACGGTAAAGGAATATGGTCACTTCTATTTGGTAGATGTTACAGCTATGAACGCTGCTGCTACTAGCGCATTGAGAAGAGATTGTTTTAAATCAGGCATCAAATTGATGGTGGTTAAGAACACATTGCTTCACAAAGCACTTGAAAGCTTGGAAGAAGACTTTTCTCCTCTTTACGATTCTTTGAAAGGTACTACTGCTATTATGTTTTGCAACATTGCAAACGTTCCGGCTAAACTGATCAAGGATAAAGCGAAAGACGGTATTCCCGGACTGAAAGCTGCATATGCAGAAGAAAGCTTCTACGTTGGTGCAGACCAATTGGATGCTCTCGTTGCAATCAAGAGTAAGAATGAAGTTATCGCTGACATCGTTGCATTGTTGCAATCTCCGGCGAAGAATGTTATTTCTGCTCTTCAATCAGGTGGTAACACCCTTCACGGAGTTCTCAAAACTCTTGGTGAGAGACCCGAATAATTTTCAAAAATCAACAAAGTATTTAAACAATTAAAATCATACAAAAAATGGCAGATTTGAAAGCTTTTGCAGAACAACTAGTTAACTTGACAGTAAAAGAAGTTAATGAACTTGCAACTATCCTTAAAGAAGAATACGGTATTGAACCTGCTGCTGCAGCTGTTGCTGTTGCTGCTG
>NZ_MNQN01000047.1:0-70141 GCF_001915455.1 Bacteroides sp. 43_46
TATGTCCTCCATATCCCCACACAAGAGGGAATGCATTATGATCCCAAAAAGACTGTTGCTTACAATAAGCATTGGGTGATTGATTAATGATATAAATTAATATACGGAATGATAAAGAAACTAATTAAGGATATTATAAAAGGAGAAAGGGGCTTCAACAAAGGAGAGGGCATCTCCCCAGAAAGCGAAGGCATCCCCCAAAAGGCGAGAGTATCTCCAATTCCCCTCCTTCGGGGAAGGAGGGGTGGCTGAAAGCCGGGGTGGTAGGTGGATACACAATGCTGATAATAACTGACTTGCGCATTCACCTACCACCTCCCCCTACGGGGACTCCTCCTTCCCGAAGGAGGAGAATCTGGATAGCACCGACTTCTAGAAGTGAGTTCCTTAATTTATTATTTACCATTATACATCTATGAAACTGAATACATATATGAAACTGAATACATATATGAAACTGAAAGAAAGAATCCGCGATTTCCTGCATGACGAGAAGTTGAAACGAAAACTATACGTCATCATCTTCGAATCGGACACCCCTGCGGGGAAGTTGTTCGACGTGGTTCTTATCGGTTGTATCCTGGTCAGTGTATTGCTCGTTATCATCGAAAGCCTGAAAAGCATCCCCTCCTACCTGACGACTCCGTTTGTCATTATGGAATATCTTTTCACCGCTTTCTTCACTTTCGAATACCTGACACGCATTTACTGTTCGCCCCGCCCACGGAAATACATATTCAGTTTCTTCGGCATTGTAGACCTGCTGGCTACCCTCCCGCTCTATATCGGCCTGCTTTTCCCCGGCGCACGTTACCTGCTCATCATCCGCGCTTTCCGTCTGATACGCGTATTCCGTGTATTCAAGCTGTTCAACTTCCTAAACGAAGGCGAACGGCTACTCACCGCCCTGCGCGAAAGCAGCAAGAAGATAGCCGTCTTTTTCCTGTTCGTCGTCATTCTGGTGACTTCGATCGGAACGTTGATGTACATGATAGAGGGCACGCAGCCCGATTCCCAGTTCAACAACATCCCGAACAGTATCTACTGGGCAATCGTCACCATGACCACCGTAGGCTATGGTGACATCACCCCGGTCACCGGATTCGGAAAGTTCCTTTCCGCCTGCGTGATGCTTATCGGCTATACGATCATCGCCGTACCGACAGGAATCGTTTCGGCCTCCATGATGAAAGACTATAAACGCAGAAGGGACAAGGAATGCCCCCACTGCCACCGCTCCGGACACGAGGACAATGCCGGGTTTTGCAAATACTGCGGCAGCAGTCTGAATCCGAAAGACGAAATGCAAGTAAAACCCGAAGACGAAGCCAAAGACAACACATAGCTCAAAACAGAAATGAAAAACAATCTTTACCCCCTATATTTATGAATAAACATCTTAAAATCGCAGCAGCTCTATTAGTAGCTCTACCGACATTAACCTTCGCGCAAGTGCGTACGGAACAGACCTTTGAAAAAGGCTGGAAGTTTACACGAGAAGACAGCAAGGACTTCAGTCAGCAGACGTACGACGACACCAAATGGCAATCCGTCACCGTCCCGCACGACTGGGCTATCTACGGTCCTTTCAGTATCGAAAATGACAAACAGAAAGTCGCTATCACCCAGGACGGGCAGAAGGAAGCACTGGAACACGCAGGACGCACGGGCGGACTTCCCTTTGTCGGTGTAGGCTGGTATCGCCTGAACTTTGAAGCCCCGGCATTTTCTTCCGGCAAGAAAGCAACCCTCATCTTCGACGGCGCCATGAGCCACGCCCGTGTCTACATCAACGGACAGGAAGCCGGCTTCTGGCCTTACGGCTACAATTCGTTCCACATCGACGCCACTCCTTATTTAAAAGCGGGCGAACAGAACACCTTGGCCGTCCGTCTGGAAAACGAAACCGAATCTTCACGCTGGTATCCGGGCGCAGGCCTGTACCGCAACGTTCATCTGGTGATTAACGAAGACGCCCATATCCCGACATGGGGGACGCAGCTCACCACGCCTGTCGTAAAGAAGGATTTCGCCAGAGTCAACCTGAAAACACGTCTCGACATCCCTTCGGGCAAGGCGTTCACCGACTATCGCATCGTGACCGAACTGAAAGCTCCCGACGGCAAAGTGGTAGCTTCCGACGAACAACAGGGTACGAAATACGACGAAAAAATATTCAACCAACATTTCGTGGTAGACAACCCTGCACTCTGGTCGCCCGATTCTCCGGCGCTCTATTCTGCAGTGTCCAAAGTGTATGAAGGCAATACGCTGAAAGACGAATATACCACGCCTTTCGGTATCCGTTCTATCGAAATCATCCCGAACAAGGGATTCTATCTGAACGGTGAACGTACCACATTTAAAGGGGTGTGCAATCATCACGACCTCGGCCCGTTGGGCGGCATTGCCAACGAAGCAGGGATCCGCCGCCAGATACGCATCCTGAAAGATATGGGTTGTAACGCTATCCGCACTTCCCACAATATGCCGGCTCCCGAACTGATCCGTGCGTGCGACGAAATGGGTATGATGATTATGTCCGAATCGTTCGACGAATGGAAAGCAGCCAAATTGCAGAACGGTTATCATAAGATATTTGACGAATGGGCGGAAAAAGACTTGGTAAACCTGATTCACCAGTTCCGCAACAATCCCAGTGTCGTGATGTGGTGCATCGGCAACGAGGTTCCCGACCAGTGGAACGGTGACCGCGGACCGAAGTTGTCCCGCTTCCTGCAAGACATCTGTCACCGCGAAGATCCCACCCGCCCCGTCACTCAAGGCATGGATGCTCCGGACGCAGTGGTGAATAATAATATGGCTGCCGTAATGGATGTAGCCGGATTCAATTACCGTCCGCACAAGTACCGGACGAATTACAAGAAGCTCCCGCAACAGATTATCCTGGGGAGTGAGACAGCTTCCACAGTCAGTTCGCGCGGCGTGTACAAGTTGCCTGTCGCCCGACGTTCGATGCAGAAGTATCCCGATCATCAGGCTTCGTCATACGACGTAGAGCATTGCGGTTGGTCTAACCTGCCCGAAGACGACTTTATCCAGCACGAAGACCTCCCCTACTGCATCGGGGAATTTGTATGGACCGGCTTCGATTATCTGGGTGAACCGACACCGTACTACACCGACTGGCCCAGCCACTCGTCCCTGTTCGGTATCATCGACCTTGCCGGACTGCCCAAAGACCGCTATTACCTCTACCGCAGTCACTGGAACAAGGACGTGGAAACTCTCCACATCCTCCCGCACTGGAACTGGGAAGGACACGAAGGCGAAGTAGTCCCGGTATTTGTCTACACGAACTACCCGTCTGCCGAGCTGTTTATCAACGGTAAGAGCCAAGGCAAACGTACCAAGGATCTCTCCGTAACGATTGACAACAGTGCCGACTCTGCTTCAACAGCAAATCTCAAACGTCAGCAACGTTACCGCCTGATGTGGATGAATACGAAATATGAACCGGGGACTGTCAAAGTGGTCGCTTACGACAAAGACGGCAAGCCCGTTGCCGAAAAGGAAATGCATACCGCAGGAAAACCGCATCATATCGAACTGATAGCGGACCGCTCGCAAATCAAAGCCGACGGAAAAGACTTGTCATTCGTCACCGTCAGAGTAGTGGACAAGGACGGTAATCTCTGTCCGCTGGCGGATAACACTATCAGCTTCAAAGTGAAAGGCGCAGGAACTTACCGCGCAGGAGCCAACGGAAACCCGGCTTCACTCGAATCGTTCCAGACCCCGAAGATGAAGGTATTCAGCGGAATGATGACCGCAATCGTTTCTTCTTCGGACAAGCCGGGAAAGATCACACTGGAAGCTACCGGAAAAGGATTGGCGAAGGGTGTGTTGAATATTGAAAGCAAGTAGAAAATAAAACAAATATAAGAGGCTGACTAACAAGTCGACTGTATCTAAAACTCTCCTCCTTCAGGAAGGAGGAGTACCCGTAGGGGGAGGTGGTAGGTGAATGCGTAAGTCCATTATTATCAGCATTGTGTATCCACCTACCACCCCGGCTTTCAGCCACCCCTCCTTCCCGGAAGGAGGGGAATGGAAGATACTACCGACTTGTTAAACAGTCTCTTATTTCTTTATAAAAGACCTGTTATTATAAACTCTTTTGACAAATACGCTCGAACAAGAAAATCAGAACGCAACCCACCGCATAGCAGGCAATGTCTTTCCAATCGAACGTAGATCCGAGAATAATTTTTGCCGCCCGGTTCGTAATCCCTAAGGTTTCCACCAACTGAAAGTATTGCATCACTTCTATAAAGCAGGCAAAAAGAAATACATAGAACGGCATTCTCGGAATCCCCGTTGGCAGAAATATACGGACAAAACTATACACAAGCACAACCACCAGTACATCTCCAATGTAAGGACGGACAAAATTATCACATACGTACAAAGCTATCAATACCTCTATACAAAATATTACCAGAAAGCTGATAATGTAAAATATCCTTTTCTTCATCCTTCTCTTACTCACAGGGTTAAAAATCCGTTTTGATCTGCAAAGGTACAACTTTTTGTTTCTCCGTCAAATACTTCCAGTACCGGACAGGCATATCCTGCTTGTGCTTTCTCGGATTCATACGTTCCTTGATGCAGATAGCCTTGAAGTACGTTTTCCAAAGTTGCTGGAAAAGTTTTTCATCCTTATCCATAAGGCTCTCGTCCAGCATTCCCGTTATCAGGTGAGCTTCGCGGCTGTCGTCATCGAAGGAAATCAGCGTCACCTCCTGCAAATCATAATAAAAACCGTAGCGGCGTTTCATATCATAAATAATCCACTTCTGATTGGCAAAGCGGTCTTTGAAATGCTGTACCGTAAGCGGCAGAGCATTATACTGCGGTTCGAAAGCCGCGAAAAACGTGCCGTCCGCCGCCTTCTGAAAACGGACAAACTGCATTATATGCACACGCTCACCGTCCACCTTCTTCCAAATCTGTGCAAGCCGGAGGACGTCCGGATCGGCAAAATTCGTTTCGATAGAGCGCGGCGCATCAATCGCCTTGCGGATATAACGGAAAATAAGAATACCGACCTCCGGAAGCTCCGACAGCCAACTCTGCGTGAGACAGCCAAGCGCGGAAGACGAAACCTTCTTCTGCAATCCCCGCCACACACGCGCCGCCTTCTCCTCGTCAGTGACTACGGTGTGCAGATCGTCACAGAATAACGGCAAAGTGTCTCCTTCCGACAGCAGCGCATCGGGAAAAGTCTTGCGGAAGTAAGCGTCGAAAACAGCCGTCAGCAGACCGTCGAAGGTTTTATCGTAGAGGTAGACATTCATTCGCAAAGTTCAATTCATTCGCCAAAATCAAGTAACAGTTGCCGTTCATCCACCTTCTTTTTCGGCTTCGGCAGCAACAGACTGCGTACCCGTTGCGGCGAAAGCTCGTTCACGGTCGCCATTTGGAGAGGCAGTTCCTTGCACGTAATGAAATACTGCGCCTTCTTCATCACCACTCCGATCTTCTTCAATTCATAAAATCCCAGTCGCGAGAAACGGCGGGAAGCGACAATCAGCTTCGCCGATTTCACACCGATGCCGGGCACACGGAGGAGCATTTCGTAATCCGCCTTGTTGATATCGACCGGGAACTGCTCCGGATGACGCAACGCCCACGAGAGTTTCGGATCTATTTCGAGGTCGAGATCGGGATACGCATCATCCACTATCTCATCTACTTTAAACTGATAGAAACGCAGCAGCCAGTCCGCCTGGTAGAGACGGTTTTCACGCACGAGAGGCGGCTGCTTCAATGCCGGAAGACGCTTGTCATACGTATTTACGGAGACGTATCCGGAATAGTAGACACGCTTCATCGTCGGGCGCCCGTAGAGTGCCGACGAGAGGAAAAGAATATCCTTATCCGATTCGGAGGTCGCTCCTACGATCATCTGCGTGCTCTGTCCCGCAGGCGCAAAGCGCGGGGCATGGCGGAACTTCTGCCGTTCCTCCTTACTTTCCAATACTCCCTGCTGGATGTATTTCATCGGGGCGAAAACGCTTTTATGATCCTTCTCCGGTGCAAGCAGTTTCAGGTTTTCTTCTTTGGGGATTTCTACGTTGACGCTGAGACGGTCGGCGTAAAGTCCGGCTTCGTTTACCAGTTCGCGACTGGCACCGGGAATGCTTTTCAGGTGGATATACCCGTTGAAGCGGTGCACCAGGCGCAAGTCTTTGGCGACACGCACGAGCCGTTCCATGGTATAGTCCGGATTGCGGACAACGCCGGAACTGAGGAACAGGCCTTCGATATAATTGCGACGGTAAAATTCCATAGTCAGTTCTACCAGTTCCGAGACGGAAAACGTGGCGCGCGGGAGGTCGTTGCTGCGGCGGTTCACGCAGTAGGCACAATCGTAGATGCAATAATTGGTAAGCATGATTTTCAGCAATGAGATGCATCGCCCGTCCTCGGCAAAACTGTGGCATATCCCCCAGCCTCCCACCGTGTTGCCCAGCATTCCCGGTTTATTGGAACGCACTGTGCCACTGGAAGAACAGGAAACATCATACTTGGCAGACTCCGCCAGTATCTTCAATTTAGCTAAGACATTTTCGTTCATGACCCCCTTTTTTCGGTTCTTCTGATTACTTCTCCGATTCTTTCGCAAATATACAATTTAATTTGAGAAACCGGCAGAAAAAAAAATTTAGCAAATATATAAGTACAAAATAAGTCAAAAATTAAGAGGCGGGAAGCTATGCTTCAAAAAGAAAAATAATAAATATATAAATTATTACATTATATATTATACAAAGCAAAATATATTTATAATTTTATCACAACAATTATTTTTTAACTACCTTTGCAGGGATTCAAAGAGAATCACACCAACTAATTAAATATTAATTTTTACAAACATGAAAAAAGTCAAAGAGATTGACGATGAGGATGAATGGAGTATTAAAGGTTTCAAATCTTTCTCCATAGCAGCAGTAGAATACTTTCCGGAGTACACCAGCACTGACGCTGCAATCAAAAGAATGCGCCATGACATAGAGAACGACGCACAATTGCTCGCGGACTTAAAGCCTACGCACTACACCCACAAGACCGCACGCCTCAGCCCCAAACAACAGTGCATACTTTTCACCACCTGGGGACCTCCCGAGATTAAGCTGCGCGGTCATGACGAAACACCGGAAAACCAGAAGTAGGCAAAACACGGAAAAAATGAGTTGAGCGAACTATATAATATAGAATAATATATATTTTTATTTATATATGCACGGTTCGTGGCACGCCCCGTTTTTCAGCACCCGTGCAAAACCCTCATATACAAACGGTTATCATCACAAAGAGGGCGGCACGGTTGGTGGCACGGTCACAGTCCCGAAAACAGAGCCTCTATTTTCCCTAAACAAAGGCTCTATTTCCCCTAAACAGAGCCTCTGTTTCACCGAAATGAAGGCTCTGTTTCACTGAAACGAAGGTTCTGCCTTGACCGGGCAGAATCCTCGTTTTTCTCTCCTTCCCTATCAATACCGACAATTTATTACCGGCTCTTTCCGTCCAAATACTACACCGCCGTCCATATCCGCCAACAGCGTCCAACGCTATTTTGCCGACGGGAAATATCGCCTTATATTTACACCGCATTCAACAACGAGTGTAAAACAATAAACCATTTCAATTCATGAAACAATTAACTACATCATCTCTCAAACAAGGTTACATCACTATCCCCCGGGCATTACTAAACAGACAAGCAACCGACGGCGCTGCCGGAGAGACAGAAGCATTTCTCCAAATCCTGGCACACACCAATTATTCCGACGTGCCATACGACATCAACGGGACAATCATTCTATGCAAACGCGGTGACTCCCTTATCAGCTATCACCACTGGAGCAATATTTTCGGCTGGACACGCCCCAAAACCACCCGTTTCTTTCAACGACTGGCCAAAGGAGGCATTATAGACCTCATCCCTCATCAGGAAAAGATACTCCATATCCGTATCACCAACTTTGATCTTTGGACCGGACGTATCCCTTCGGAAGCCAAAGACACCCGAAAGGAAGAAATCTCCACAGACTTCGACCTTTTCTGGGACAAATACCACACCGTGATGCGGAAGCCGAAAGTCAACGTCGCCCGCGGCCGCCGCGAATGGAACAAGCTCACCCGCGAGGAACAACAACTGGCAATAGACCGCATCGAGGACGTCTACTACCACACCAACGACACCCGCTTCATCGCCCACGCTTCCACTTACCTGAAAGACAAGGCTTTTCTGAACGAATATATGGACTAAAAAGACAAAGAATATGCAACCACACGCACCCGAACTCGAAGAAGCCGTCATAGGCGCCTGCCTGATAGAGCAGGAAGCGCTGCCGCTCATAGCGGACAAGTTACGCCCTGAAATGTTCTACGACGACCACCACCAACTGATCTTCGCCGCCCTCATGGCGATGTATCATGCCGGCAAGAAAATCGACATACTGACCGTCAAGGAAGAACTCGCCCGTCGCGGAAATCTGGATGCGATAGGCGGACCGTATGCCATTGTGCAACTGAGCAGCAAAGTCGCCTCCTCCGCACATATCGAATATCACGCGCAAATCATTCACCAGAAATACCTGGCACGCGAAATGGTTGTCGGCTTCAACAAGCTGCTCACCTGTGCCATGGACGAGACGATCGACATCGACGACACTCTCATAGACGCCCACAACCTCCTCGACCGTCTCGAAGGTGAATCCGGCCACAACGCCCACATCCGCGACATGGAAACCCTTATGGCGGACACAATGGAAGAAGCCGAAAGGCGCATCGCCAAGAGCGTGAACGGTGTCACCGGCATTCCCACCGGTCTGACGGAACTGGACAAGAAAACAGGTGGCTTACAGGACAATGACCTCATCGTTATCGCCGCCCGTCCCTCGGTAGGCAAAACGACCTTCGCCCTCCACCTGGCACGCCATGCGGCTCTGGCGGGGAATGCAGTAGCCGTGTACAGTCTCGAAATGCAGGGCGAACGCCTTGGGGACCGTTGGCTAATGGCCGCCTGCAACATCAACCCGTACCGGTGGCGCAACGGGATTCCCAATCCCCAAGAGGTAGCGGAGGCACGCACCACCGCCTCGGGACTGGCACAACTGCCTATCTACGTGGACGACAGTTCTTCCGTCAGCATGGATCACATCCGTTCGAGCGCACGGCTGCTGAAAAGCCGCAAGCAGTGTGACATGATTATCATCGACTACCTGCAACTTTGCGACATGAGCACCAAGCAGGTCAACCGGAACCGGGAACAGGAGGTGGCACAAGCCACCCGCAAAGCGAAGTTGCTGGCAAAGGAGTTGCATATCCCCGTCGTGCTGCTGAGCCAGTTGAACCGCGAATCGGAGAACCGTCCCGGAGGTCGTCCGGAACTGGCGCACCTGCGCGAAAGCGGAGCAATCGAACAGGATGCGGACATCGTTATACTCCTTTACCGACCGGCTATGCTGCATATTCCGACCGACCGCGAAAGCGGTTACCCGACAGAGGGACTGGGTGTGGCTATCGTTGCCAAGCAACGTAACGGGGAGACGGGAAATGTGTATTTCGGACATAATCAGTCTATTACAAAATTTTATGACTATGTTCCTCCAATGGAATATTTGAATAAATACGCCAAATAGTTTTGGTTATTTATATAAATAATATAACAGTAAATAATAGATTATCAACTATTATATCTGCCAAATTATTTTATAAATATAGAGAAAATAAACGGTTGATTACTTGACTTCGCCTCTTGGATTTTGTATATTTGTAGTATCAGAAAGAGATTATAGAATTATTTATCTAAACCTTAACTTTTTAATTTTATGGATGTATTAGTAGAACGCTATCAGCGTAGGAAGTATGTGAATCAGGAGGATGCTCCGATGTTGTATTACATTCGCCAGAAAGCCGGCAATGTAAGAGTCATGGATGTCGATACAATGGCTGCCGCCATTGAAAGCAAGTCGTCGCTTACGGCAGGGGATGTGAAGCATACCATTGAAGCATTTGTGGAGCAGTTGCGGTTGTCGCTTACTCAGGGCGATAAAGTGAAAATCGACGGGTTGGGAACGTTTCATATCACCTTGACCAGTGACGGTACGGAGGTGAAGAAGGATTGCACGGTACGTAGTATCCGCCGTGTCAATGTCCGTTTCGTTGCCGATAAGGCGCTGAAGTTAATCAATTCGAGCCACACGAGCACGCAGAGCGATAATAATGTGGTGTTCGCATTGGGTGGTAAAGGCGACGGCAGCGATCCGGACGAGGGTGGTTCGGGTGAGGAGAAACCGGGCGGAGGCGGAGTGACACCGGACCCGTCAGTATAAAACCCGAAAAACAGTCCCGCATGGCTTCAGGAGCCGACTTCTACGGTTCCACGCCATGCGGTTTCTGTTTTCAATCTTCAACTTTCAATATTCAAATTTTAATTAAATAAGATGTTAGACAAAATCATTGATATTATCATGACCGTCCTTCCTTTTTTCGGAGGTCGCAAGAAGCGTCAACAGATGATGCAGGAAGTCAAAGAATTCAGCGAATTAGTGAAAGAGCAGTACAATTTCCTCATGCAGCAGCTTGAGAAGGTATTGAAGGATTATTTCAACCTGAGCGACCGTGTGAAGGAGATGCATTCCGAAATCTTTTCGCTGAAAGGTAAGTTGTCGGAAGCTATTGCCCTGCAATGCGTCAACAAAGAGTGTATCCAACGAAATAACGGCAACGCATGAGAGCTATCAGTCTGATCGTTGTCCACTGTTCCGCCACTCGTGAGGACAAGAGTTTCACCGAGCACGACCTGGACGTTTGCCACCGTCGTCGTGGTTTCAACGGTGTGGGGTATCATTTTTATATTCGCAAGAATGGGGACATCAAATCGACCCGTCCTCTCGAACGCATCGGTGCGCACGCCCGTGGCTTCAACAGTGAAAGTATCGGTATCTGCTATGAGGGCGGTCTGGACAACGAGGGACATCCCAAAGATACCCGGACACCGTGGCAGAAACATTCTTTGCGTGTGCTTATCCTGACGTTATTGAGGGATTATCCCGGATGTCGTGTCTGCGGACATCGTGACCTGAGTCCTGACCTCAACGGCAACGGTGAGATTGAACCGGAGGAATGGATCAAGGCTTGTCCTTGCTTCGACGCCGAAAAGTGTTGGAGCGAAGAGTAAGTATTGAAAAGCCCGGACTTTCGCAAGCATCCTGCATAGCTTCTCCTCCTTCGGGAAGGAGGAGTCCCCGTAGGGGGAGGTGGTAGGAAAAATAATGAGTTTACCTTTTTAAAAGAAATAAGGAATATACCTTATCTCTACCTACCACCCCGCCCTTTGGGCACCCCTCCTTCCCAAAAGGAGGGGAAGCCTGCGGTATAATTCCCTGCGGTATAATTCTCAGCAGTATAATCCATGCGGAATGCAGCACTTACGAAACTTGAATTATTAATTCAAAGATATCTCCCGCTCCGATAAGTCCATAATGGGAATAAGCGAATGACGAGAGATATCAATGAAGTTTGTCGATATCCCGGTTTCTAAATATTTAATTATTTAGTTGAACCTGCCGGATATGTAATAGTCAATTCTGTTTCAGCATTCTCCGGTGCTCCCCAACCTGTAGTAGCTATCACTTTAATTTTCACTGTAATAGGATTAACGATTGCACCTTCTTGTGCTCTGATATATCACAGGAATAGGATTATCGGAAGTTGAGTCTATGCTATTTAAAACCTCGGCAGTGGTTTCTTCATGAGCCATGCGGTGGAGATCATAATGATGCTTCTTCAATAATTCGACCAAATAGGTAGGTGTACCCGTTTCAAACCAGTAACTGCCAAACTCCTGATACTTGAATGCATTGAGCAAACTAAACGGATTGTAAATGCCGATAGAGTTATATGTAAAATGATAACCGTCGTAATAGTCACGCAGTTTCTTGCATATTTCATCATACGTTACTCCCTGGGCATCCGCCAATTCATGCAATTCACTTTCAAGATTATCATGAAGCTCCTGTTCGCTGATACCGCAAAGGTCCACATATATCTGACGCATAGATATATCGTCAAGATTGTTCAAGTCACTGAATACACTAACTTTGCCAAATTTCGTAACACCTGTCAACATAGCAAACTTAATATAACCGTCCATTGACTTCAACACACCATAGAAAGCCTTCAACGTATTCCAATACTCTTCTTGCAACTCATCTCTTCCAATAGCCTGCAACATGGGCTTATCATACTCGTCAACGAGAATCACAACACGCTGTCCCGTTTTCTCCGCCGCCAAACGAATAAGGGTGACCAAACGGTCGTCTATCGTCACATCTTTAGAACATGAGCCATACTGAGACTCATATACCAGCAACTGACGGTCGACAAGACGAATCAGATCATCTACCGTATCGAATTTCTTTGCATTCAGATCCAGATGAATAACGGGATATTTTATCCAATCCTTCTCCAGCTTTTCCATTGCCAGCCCCTCAAAAAGTTCTTTTTTCCCAGAAAAATAAGCCTCAAGCGTGGATATTAACAGACTCTTGCCGAAACGACGCGGGCGGCTCAGGAAGTAATAGCCACCTGTCTTTACCATTTGATAGATTAACGCAGTCTTATCAACATAGAAATAACCGTCTACACGGATTTTTTCAAAGTTCTGTATACCGATAGGATAAATCCTATTACTCATATATTTATATTTTTTGAGGTTGCCACACACAAAGATACACCTTTCTACCTAAATAATAGTAACTATCCATGCAAAAACAATTAAAAGATTGGTTGCCAAAAATAGAAAAAGGGCATACCCGAATGGATATACCCTCTCCTTGTTTTCTAATATCTTAGCAGACTTCTAATATTATTTTTTAGAAGCTTCCAAAGATGCTTTACGGAATTCTTTCATTGCTTTTTCAATGTCCAGAGAAGCCTTACGAGCGCGAGTTCCTGCTGCCTTGTTACCGTTTTCAATCTGAGCGTTAGCATCTTTTGAGAAGTCAGCATAAAGAGCTGCTACCTTTTCTACCAATTCTTTCATAATCCTTTTATTTTTTCGTTAATAATGTGCCGCAAAAATACACTGTTTCCCGAAATAAACGCATAAAAACAATATTTTTTTTGAAATAATCTTTGAAAAATACCTAAAAAAAAGGCTTTTCATCATTTTTACCTACCTTTGTAGCCATGAAACTGCTTACAGATACCGATTATATACATGCATTGATTGCTGAAGGAGAGCATCAGCAACAGGATTTCAAATTTGAAATTTCCGACGCACGCAAAATAGCCAAAACATTATCGGCCTTTGCAAACACCGACGGAGGACGATTGCTTATCGGCGTGAAGGACAACGGAAAAATAGCAGGCGTACGCTCCGAAGAAGAGAAATATATGATTGAAGCTGCCGCACAACTTTACTGTATCCCCGAAGTGGAATATACCATGCAGACATATATAGTGGAAGGCCGGCAAGTATTAGTAGTTACCATTGAGGAAACACCCCACAAACCGGTATACGCCAAAGACGAAAACGGAAAGCCTCTCGCCTACCTCCGCATCAAAGATGAAAATATACTGGCAACTCCTATCCACCTCCGTGTATGGCAACAAAGCGACAGTCCACGGGGAGAACTGATCCGTTATACCGAACGGGAACAACTCTTGCTCGACCAACTGGAACAAGGTAACTTACTCTCACTCAACCGCTACTGCCGCCGAACGGGACTTTCCCGCCGGGCCGCCGAACATCTGTTGGCCAAATTTGTCCGTTATGATATTGTGGAACCTGTATTCGAAAATCATAAGTTTTACTTCCGAATTAAGAACGAATAGCCACAAAAAATACCGGATATTTGGACGGTTCCGCCAACAGTGTACAACTCGCCCAACAAAAAAGAGATAATGCCGGACATCGAAAAGGACTTGGAATGTTGGTGAAACCCAACTGTTTTTGTACCTTTGCACACAAATTGCCATGTGGGAGTCAGGGGACACACTTTCCACTCATTCAAATAGTAATTTGTAAATAATATAATCATTAATATAACAATGGGCTTATTTGGTTTATTCAAGAAAAAATCCGATGAAACAAAAGTCGGCAATGTAGAAGATTTCATATCACTGACCCGGGTTTATTTCCAGTCAGTTATCGCCACAAACCTTGGTATCACCAATATCCGCTTTTTGCCGGACGTGGCTAACTTCAAACGTCTGTTTAAAGTGCCTACACAAAACGGTAAACTGGGACTGGGTGAGAAGTCCGCCTCACGCAAAATGCTGATGCAGGACTACGGACTGAACGATAATTTCTTCAAAGAAATCGATGCATCCGTAAAACGTAATTGCCGCACACAGAATGATATCCAATCTTACTTATTTATGTATCAGGGGTTCTCGAATGACCTGATGATGTTAATGGGTAACTTGATGCAGTGGAAATTCCGTATGCCGTCTATCTTCAAAAAGGCACTGTATGGAATGACGCAGAAAACGGTTCATGACGTATGTACCAAAACGGTATGGAAGGCTGACGACGTGCACAAGACGGCTATGGCTGTCCGTCAGTACAAAGAACGTCTCGGATACTCCGAACAATGGATGACGGATTATGTTTACAATATCGTTCTTCTCGCCAAGAAAGAACCGAAACGGAAGAACGACGACACGGAGACGAAAAAATAGTCTGTCCGAAATGTTAGAAAGAAAAAAAGATTCGTAAAGAATTGAACGATAGAAAAAGCGGAGGTTCTGTTCCTCCGCTTTTTTTGTTATCTTTATAGGCTCTATGAAAATTGACGCATCATCCTTATTTATGAACCTACAAAAAGAAATAGATCGCTTATGAAACAAAAGAAATTGCTTACACTTACTTTTTCACAGTTGAAACAAATCTTTAATCAAGAGCTACCGGAACTAGTGGAGATAGCGGAAAAAAGTACTACTGTTGAGGACTTTAAGGCTGAATTACTGACTTTTTCGGAAACTTGTGATATAAAGAGTGATACTGCGAAGGAGGCGAGGGAGCAAATTCGACTCTTACTCCATTATGATGGACAGCATGTCCATGAACTGTCTACGGGACAGGATATGTCAGTACAGACTATTCGACTGCTCTACAAGTTTCTGACGGAAACGCTGGAAAATATGGAAATGCCGACGGATTTGTTTATTGAATTGTTTCAGCTGTTCAAAAGGCTGAAAGAAGAAACGGTTCCTCTACCTTCACCTCAACGTATCAAGAGCCGAAATGACCGCTGGGAAACCGGACTGGACGAAGAGGTGAGAGAGATTCGCGATGAAAACAAGGAGAGAATGTTACATTTACTGATTCAGAAGATTGAAAACAGGAAGTCGAAACCTTCAGTTCGTTTTCATTTTGAGGAGGGAATGAGTTATGAGGAGAAATACCGGTTGGTGAGCGAATGGTGGAATGATTTTCGTTTTCACTTGGCAATGGCGGTAAAAAGTCCGGGAGAGCTGAACCGTTTTCTGGGAAACTCGCTTTCTTCGGAAACAATGTATCTACTCTACCGTGCCCGTAAAAAAGGGATGCCTTTTTTTGCCACTCCTTATTATTTATCATTACTTAATGTGACGGGATACGGGTATAATGACGAGGCAATCCGAAGTTATATTCTTTATTCACCACGATTGGTAGAAACGTATGGAAATATTCGTGCATGGGAAAAGGAAGATATTGTAGAGGCGGGAAAACCGAATGCTGCGGGGTGGATTTTACCGGACGGACATAATATTCATCGACGCTATCCGGAGGTGGCAATTCTTATTCCCGATACAATGGGACGGGCTTGCGGCGGGCTTTGTGCTTCTTGCCAACGTATGTATGACTTCCAAAGCGAACGGCTAAATTTCGAATTTGAGACTTTACGCCCGAAGGAATCATGGGACCGCAAATTGCGCCGGTTGATGACTTACTTTGAAGAGGATACACAATTACGGGATATTCTCATAACGGGTGGTGACGCATTGATGAGCCAGAATAAGACACTACGACATATACTGGAAGCAGTGTATCGAATGGCAGTCCGCAAGCAGAGAGCAAATCTTGAAAGGCCCGAAGGAGAGAAGTATGCAGAACTGCAACGGGTACGGTTGGGATCACGGTTATTGGCTTATCTGCCAATGCGTATTAATGATGAACTGGTTGAAATTCTACGCGAATTTAAAGAAAAGGCTTCAGCAATTGGTGTCAAGCAGTTTATTATTCAGACCCATTTTCAAACACCGCTAGAGGTGACCCCCGAAGCGAAAGAGGCAATCCGGAAAATCCTTTCTGCGGGGTGGATCATTACGAACCAGTTAGTGTATACGGTGGCTGCTTCGCGCCGGGGACATACGACACGACTCCGACAGGTACTTAATTCATTGGGAGTTGTATGTTACTATACTTTCTCTGTAAAAGGATTCAATGAAAATTATGCAGTATTCGCACCGAACAGTCGTTCAATGCAAGAACAACAGGAAGAAAAGATATATGGTCAAATGACTCCGGAACAAGCGGAAGAACTGTACAGGATACTGGAAACGAAAGTAGGTGCGGATATTGAAACACAAGAGGATGTTGCCAAGCAACTAAGACGTTTCATGAGAAAACATCGCCTGCCCTTCCTTGCTACCGATCGCAGTGTGCTGAATCTGCCGGCTATCGGTAAAAGTATGACTTTTCAGTTAGTAGGACTTACGGAAGAAGGAAAACGTATCCTATGTTTCGAACACGACGGTACACGGCATCATAGTCCGATTATCAATCAAATGGGACAAATTTATATCGTAGAGAATAAGTCGTTGGCTGCTTATCTACGCCAATTAGGAAAAATGGGGGAAGACCCGGAAGATTATGCTTCAATATGGAGCTATACGAAAGGGGAAACCGAACCTCGCTTCAGTCTTTACGAGTATCCTGATTTCCCCTTCCGGACGACAGAAAAGATGAGTAATTTAAGTATTACGCCAAGTTAGTTCTCTTTTACGCGTATTACGACATTCGCAATAATTGCAGTAAGGCCTCCGGTGGTGATTCCTGAAGAAAATATGCTTCGTATCGCTTCCGGAGCCTGTTTCAAGACATCCGGCATTAATTCTACACCCAGTCCTAAGGAGAGGCTGACTGCCAATACCAATGTCTCTTTACGCCCTATTTCCTGGGACGAAATAATACGGATTCCTGCAGCTGCTACGGTACCGAACATCAGTAAGGTTGCACCACCCAATACGGGATCGGGCATTAAAGAGAATACGGCTCCTACAATGGGGAATAATCCCAACAAGACAAGCATTGCGGCAATGTAATACCCCACATAGCGGCTGGCCACTCCGGTCAGTTGGATAATACCATTATTTTGGGCAAAGATTGAGTTCGGAAAGGAATTGAAGACTCCGGCAAGAAAGGAATTGAACCCGTCTGCCATGACACCACCGGAAACACGTTTTAGATATGAATCACCCTCGATCGGAAGACCGGAAATCATGGAGTTGGCAGTCACGTCGCCTGTTGCTTCAATGGCAGTTATCAAATAAACTAAACCAATGGCAATAAAAGACGAAACATTGAATTCAACACCATATTTAAAAGGTTGAGGGATATTAAAGCTCATCAGCATTTCAACATTCAGCGAACTCATATCTACTTTTCCCAAAGCAAAAGCCAATCCATAACCCAAACAAAGACCGAGCACGATAGAGCTCATGCGCAGGTATTTGTTTCTGCAACGATTGAAAAACAATACGCTCAATAATACCAATGCTGCGATAGACAGGTTTTCCCACGAACCGAAAGTACCGTTATCCATTGCCGAATATCCGCCGCTACAAGATACGATGCCGACCTTTATCAGGCTCAATCCGATAAGCAGTACGACAATGCCGGACACCAACGGAGTGATGATGTTGCGAAGATATTTGAATGTACGGCTGACAATCATTTCAATCGGAGCGGCAGCCATACAGGAACCGAAAATCAACGGTAATCCACCTACTAATCCCGTGGCTATGATAGGACCGATAAAGGAAAAACTTGTTCCCTGAATACAGAGCAGTCCCGCCCCCACCGGACCGAAACGACGGCATTGTACGAAAGTGGAAACTCCCGAAGCGAACAAGGACATGGAAACAAGAAAGCCCGTCTTTTCTACATCCAGTTTCAAGGCACTTGCTATGATAAGAGGAGGTGTTATTATGGCTACAAAAATGGCCAGTAAATGTTGCAAGGCTGCAAACAAGGCTTCCTTAAAAGGAGGACGGTCTTCTACACCGTAAATTAAATCTGTTTTCATCCAATAATTGATGTATTCAATAAATTAATTCAATGTCCATTTCAGGGCTAGAGTCGGAATTACATAGAATCCGTCACGACCACCGAAGTTATTACTTACTTCCACTTCGGAACCTACACTTAGATTAAAGTGTTTGTTTATTCCTTTGATGCGGTTCAGATTTACCCAAAATTGCGGTTCGGTAAGGAAGATCGTTTTTCCGTAATCGGTTTCCTCACGCCACCAGTCGGCAAATCCGGAGAAAGTAAGCAGATTATTGCAGAAGTTGACATACCATGTTCCGGTCAACTGGAAATTGTTAGGTGATTTATGCTTCTGGATATATTTGTACATGGCTGTCAAAGAGAAGCCTTTGGAAAAAGAAGCATTGTTATAGGTATAAGTAGCTCCTGCCAAGTAAGCGTTTTTGTAAGAGAATCCTTTTGCCAGTCCACCATTATATTCAAGATGTGCCGAGAAAGGTCCTTTCCAGAATTTTACTTCACGGGCTATCTCCCAATAGGCGGAGGCAACACCCTCAGAGGTATAGTCCATATCGACAAAGAAATAAGTACTTCCCCACGTGTCGGGATGAAACTTCTCGACAGTAGACGTTAACAAAGGACGTTCTTTCAAATCTTTGTCATACAAAGAACGGCCAAAGTCGTAATGTAACTGTATGTTTTGTGCCCGCAGTTCCGGTATAAAAGAAAGCAATACACACAGAAAAATAGTAGAGATGATTGTTTTCATGACGAATGTGTTTAGATGAAGGTGCAAAATTAGTTAAATCGGCACACATATACACATTCTTACAACAGATTTTTAGTCCAAGCCATTACTTTCTACATCCCACCAAAGTCGTGTACCTCCGTCATCAGGATCTCCCAAGGTTTCTACAAGAGCAAGATACTGGTCGGGATCTTCCGTTTGCAATGTGCCGGGGAAGTTGAGACGGCGTACCATAATTTCCGTATCAATACATCCGTTTTGGCTATGGTTATAACGCACCGGGAACAAACGGGGATAGCCCGTACGACGCTGTTCTGCCCATGCTTCACAACCTTCGGGAAACATGGCAATCCACTTCTGCGTGATAATCCTTTCCAGTTTTATCTCTTTATCAGCTTCGGAATCCCACTTTGGTGATACTTTACAACGGGCTTCGATATTGTTGCCGTTATCATACGTATCTTCAAAATCGAAAGCCATTCGTTCGCTGTTCAGATAATCTTCCACCTGATAAATTCCATTTTGATGAAAGGAAGTTATTACTCCGTTTCGATAGCAGCTTTCTTCATCTTCGTCCGTCCACCCGCGCAAAGCAGCTTCGGCACGCAGGAACCAAATTTCCGATGAAGTCATCAAAGGAGCGTCCGTTGTTTGCGTTACGGTCAGTTTTGACAATCCGGCATAATGAGAATGCGAAAAGCACGTCCCCTGACGGATACCGCGATATGTGTTTTTAAACTGTTCGTCGGTACAAGGTGCGAAATAGACAGCAATACGCGGGTCGTCATATCCAGTCAGAATCGATTCCATGGAAGCACTCATATAAGTCTCGTTCCAAACAAGGTTGAGTTCTCCCAACGGGTTAGTATACCCGGACTTGGTGGAGACAGCCACCCGTTCCGTTTCGGCCTCAAAGACACCGTATTCATTGTTAAGCCCTTCCTGAAATTCAACACATGCCTTATCTGGCTCGACAGCAGAAATTCTCATCGCCAGCCGCATACGCAAGGAATTGGCAAACTTAATCCACGAAGAATATCTGCCGTCCAGCAGAATATCGAAACGGGAGAATCCATTAGATTCCGGATTTGCTTCCACATAACTGGTAAGAGCGACAACGGCAGAATCAAGTTCGTTAAAAAACTCATAATAAACTTCCTTCTGCGTATCAGGACGGTAATGCTTCCCTGCATCTGCAAAATTCTTGTAGATAATAGGTCCGTAATAATCCGTCACACGGTGCATCGCTTCCACTTTCAGAATTTTCGTAATACCGAATAAAGCAGGATGTGTATCACGGGTTGCATTCTCTGACTGGTAAATCTGAGGGAAAATATACGAATACATGTGTGTCCACATCGCACTGTTCCAACCGTCCTGCATATTATAATCGGAATTATGAGAACCTCCGTTCAATGGTTTGGCATCATGCATATATCCGCTGAACATATCTGCGTTCAAGTTCTGTGTTAATTGGAAAGGCCAGTTCTTGCCTTTGCCATAATCATAGTTAAAGTAAATACCCTGCTGAATAATCCCTAAACGGATTCCGTAACCATTGTCGTCAATTATCAGATCTTCATCTGTAATGCCGGACTGGTCGGTATTAAACTCACGGAATTTTCCGGTACATGCAACCAAAAGCAACAGTATCCCCAATAAGTATATATGAATATAGTTCTTTTTCATCATCTCCTCCCGTATCTTTAGAATTCACATTTCACAGTAAAGCCCAGACTTCGTGTTGTCGGCATACCAAACACTTCAATTCCCTGATTATCATTTCCGGTAGAAAGTACTAAATCCGGGTCAAAAGGAGCTTTCTTATACAGGAAACAAAGATTACGCGCAACGAAAGCAAGCTGCAAATCTTTCAGC
Organism: Bacteroides sp. 43_46; assembly: GCF_001915455.1. Taxonomy (NCBI): domain Bacteria; kingdom Pseudomonadati; phylum Bacteroidota; class Bacteroidia; order Bacteroidales; family Bacteroidaceae; genus Bacteroides; species Bacteroides sp. 43_46. Next base: position 20,925 of record NZ_MNQN01000047.1, read on the forward strand.
ACTTTCGTTTTCTGCATCCATTTTTTCGGAAAAGTATAGTTCAGTGAGACTTCCCGCAAACGAAGATTTGTAGCATCATACATATAATATTCCGTCACTCCGGCACGTCCGCCCACTATATTCTTATAAAAACCTTTCACATTGTCTATCTGCTGTCCTTCAAGAGTTACATATCCTCTGTCACGAGCCAGCGCTGTCACTTGGGACACCCCGTAGAGATCCATTTCCGCCTGTGTCTGCGAAAGTATCTTGCCGCCATAACGCCAATCCAACAATAAGTAGAGACTGAAGCCTTTGTAAGAGAATGTATGGTTCCACCCCATTATAAAACGTGGATTGGCATTGCCCACCTTTATTGTATTCCCTTCACCTTCAACAGCCGGAAGGCCTTTATGGTCGCCCTCGGTCTGATAGACAATATTCCCTTCGGCATCACGCACGAAAGCCTTACCATAAATATCTCCGATAGAACCACCTTTCACCAACTTCATCGCATAACTGGATGAGAAACTGCTCGGTCCATAAACTAACTCTTTCAGTTCTTCATGCAGTTCTTTGATCTTATTTCTATTGGACGAGAAATTCAAAGATGTTTTCCATGTAAAATCCGGAGTAAGTACCGGAGTGGCATCTACGGTCAGTTCCCAACCACGGTTTTGTATATCTCCGGCATTTACATACCTGTATGCATACATATCTCCGGCAAGGGCGGGAAGTTTGAAAAACTGATTATGAGTATTGGTGCGGTAATAAGTCAGATTGAAGCCTAAGCGACTTTGGAAGAACCTCCATTCCGTACCCACCTCTACCGAATGGGTCATTTCCGGTTCCATTTCCTTAAAAGGAGCGGCGTCATTCGCCTGGAGCTCTCCCCCGGCAGTAATATGTGAAACGGAGTTTGTGATAAACTGAGGAATATCATTACCTACCTTACTGTATGTTCCCCGTAGTTTGGCAAAAGAAATCCATTCGGGAAGTTGTATCCATTTGTCTATAAGAAAAGAAAGACCGGCAGAAGGATAAAAGAATCCGGATTTCTCATGGCTTGTATATGCCAAAGTCGATGCCCAGTCATTACGGGCTGTTAAATCAAGGAATACCTTATCCTGATAGCCAACTTGTGCCGTACCAAATACGGACTGTAACTGGCGTCGGGAATCTATCTTCTGGTCAATGCTGGCGGAACCGTTCATTACGATATTAGCCAAATTAAACACATTGGCATACTTCAAAGAAGCATTCTTGGAATCGTAACGGGTGGAATTGACATTTTTATCATTGATACTCCCACCAATGGCCACATCCAACGCAAAATCCTCCCATTTCCTCTTCCCCATAGCCATGACATCACCGTAAATCAACGTTTCCTGATAATCCATTTCAATATAACGCCCGTTTGCCCCACATAAAGCGGGAGCAGTAGAAGCATAAAATTTCTGGCGCATCTTATCGGATATATAATCAACACTACCACGAGCCTGGACAGTCAGCCAACTATTTATCCTCAAATTCGCTGAGAGAGAGATGATGCTACGCATACGTGTCTCCTTACTTTGTATACGGTTCTGTATCCAATAAGGATTCTGCTCAAAATCTTCTGTAAAAGTATGCCAATTTTGTATCCCCAGTTTCCGTTCCGGATCGTATATTTCATAATTATCCTTATAATAAGACAAATCTTCCCCACGGGGAAAACGATAAAGGCCGACCAGAGGATTCATGTAAAAACCTCCCGATACAGGTTTGTTCTTTACAATCTGTCGCATCACGTTCACATTACCGTCCAATTTCAGACGTTGATTGAACATTACAGCTGTTTCCCGCAAGTTGATGTTATGCTTTGTCAGTTGATTCTTGTCTACAATACCACGTCCGGTAGTATTGGCATAAGAGAAATAAGTCTGTATCTTTTCATTTCCATAATTGACGGATACGGAAGTAATGGAAGTTAATCCGGTACGAAAAAAATCATTCAGTTCATTGGAGATAGGCAGATACGCTTTTTCTCCCCAACTATCTACAACATCACTCACCCCATAGCAGTTCTGCATTTTAGGAAGACTGAATGCTTTGTCAAATGTCAATCCGGTGGAGAAATAAATATTCCTCTGTCCGGCAGTATTACCTTTCTTGGTAGTAATCAGAATAACCCCATTCGCAGCCTGACTTCCATACAAAGCTGCTGCCGGAGCACCTTTCAAGATACTGATACTTTCCACATCCTCCGGATTCAAATTGGAGATACCGTCACCTCCGTCCCGGTTTCCGGCATTTGCAGTACCACCGATTGCAGAATAAGCTTGTTCAGTACCGATATTCAACATCGGCACGCCGTCTATGACATAAAGAGGCTGATTATCACCGGATGCGGAACGAATCCCCCGAAGACTCACTTTCGCAGAACCTCCTATACCGGAGGAATTTTTATTTATCTGCACTCCCGCAGCCTTGCCGGCAAGAGCTGTTATCATATTAACCTCTTTCATACGGGTGAGTTCCTCCCCTTTCACTTTCTGAATGGAATATGCTAAAGAAGCCTCTTTTTTTTCAAGACCAAGAGCAGTTATAATCACATTGTCAAGCATCACTGTATTTTCACGAAGCTGTATCTCAAGTGTCTTTCTACCCCCTACACTGACTTCTATGCTCTCGTGCCCCACAAAAGAAACTTGCAAGACCGCACTATCCGGCACAGATAAGATGAAATTTCCTTCAATGTCTGTCACAGTTCCACGGGTTCCCCCTTTCTCTCGTATCGTTGCACCAATAAGAGGTTCACCACTGACATCAACAACACGTCCCCTTACTGTTGAATTATCAGCAGAGGCTTTTCTCACCGTTTCCCTAAACACCGGCCGCTTTGAAGCGTAACAGTTCTCTCCTAGAAAAAAGAATAATCCTATAAGACAATAACTTATAAAAATTCTTTTTTTCAATGATATTCTAATAAATCGTGTATTCATTATGCCACAAAAATAACTAAATATTTTAAATATAGTAATTTTTTATCTTGATTTTGAGGGAAATGAACAATATCATTATTTTTGTAGGAAATTAAAATGATACATAAAAATGGAAATCGAAAAACATCCGTTAAAACCGTTTCTTCCTGCGAAAGCAAAGCTGCTCATGCTCGGCAGTTTTCCGCCACAAAAAAAACGTTGGTCAATGGATTTTTATTATCCGAACCTCAATAATGATATGTGGCGCATCTTCGGGATTTTATTCTTCGATGACAAGGATTATTTTCTGAATGAGACACGGAAAGTATTTTGCCGCGAACGAATTATTGATTTTCTGAATGAAAAGGGAATTGCTTTGTTCGATACCGCTTCATCCATTCGCCGATTACAAGATAATGCATCGGATAAATTTCTCGAAGTAGTGGAAGCTACTGACGTGACAGCACTGCTCCGGCAACTTCCCGAATGTAAAGCTATTGTCACTACGGGACAGAAAGCCACAGATACTCTCCGCCAACAATTCAACGTAGAGGAACCCAAAGTCGGCGATTACTCGGAATTTATTTTCGAAGGTCGCGCCATGCGGCTCTACCGAATGCCTTCCTCATCACGGGCATACCCATTGGCATTAGACAAGAAAGCGACTGCTTACCGGATTATGTATCAGGATTTGCAAATTCTTTCTTAAATATATATATGTAATAGTAATCATTAAACAATAAATTGCGTATGAAACCTCTGTTTTTACAATACCCGGCATGTAGTACTTGCCAAAAAGCCAAGAAGTGGTTAACAGAAAATAACATTGAATACACCAATCGACTTATCGTAGAAGAAAATCCTACAATAGAAGAATTAAGAGCATGGATTCCGCGTAGCGGTCTGCCTATCAAGAAATTCTTCAACACTAGCGGTTTGGTTTATAAAGAACTGAAACTGAGCGAAAAGCTCCCAAACATGAGCGAGGAGGAACAGATCGCATTGCTTGCTACAAACGGAAAATTAGTAAAACGACCACTAGTAGTAACAGACAGCTTTGTATTGGTCGGTTTCAAGCCCGATGAGTGGGAAAAATTAAAATAGTTCAAAACTTATTTACCCTAACGCTTGCAGATTCGGAAGTTTCTACTACCTTTGCAGCCGCAAACACGGGAGTAGCTCAGTTGGTAGAGCACCGGTCTCCAAAACCGGGTGTCGGGAGTTCGAGCCTCTCCTCCGACTGTTTGCGGTTTTATCTCTTATATTGAAGTACATCATCAGTGTCCCATTAAAATTGGGACGTTTCAAAAATTAAATAAATCTGTTCCAATAGATAGACCTTAATCAATCAGAGCTGTCCGAAGTACTTATTATAACGGACAGTTCTTTCTTATCCTTCTCTGATTTCGTAAATTATATCAAAAAATAATTGTTTTTTTGGAATAGATTTGTACTTTTAGGACTTGAATAAGTGCAAGTTATTCCCTTATTTTACTTACGAAATCCAAATAAACACATATATATCTTATGAAATATCTATTCCTAACGATTTTCTTTCTCGCATCATTTGCAGTTATCGCCTGTGGGCAAATTGTATTTCCTTCCCCCAATCAAGTGGAAATGCAAAAAGGCTACCTGACTTTAAGAAAAAAGATTTCCATATACGCTGAAGATACCACAACTTTTTATTTAAGTCTTTTCCGTACAGAAGTACTTCATAACGCTTCTGTCAAATGGACGAAGAAAGCATCTAAAGCCGAAATCCGCTGGATGACCGATTCTTCACTTCCTCCCGAAGGTTATCGGATAAATATCAGTCCGCGACAAATGGTGATAGCCGCCTCTGATAAAAGAGGATTCACTCATGCAGTACAAACCTTGCGGCAATGGGTTACTGGTTCAACAGGAATTCTCACCTTCGCCTGTGCTGATATTTCCGATTCTCCCCGTACGCCATGGCGTTGTTTTCTGCTAGATTCCGGACGTCAATACCAGAAAATATCCACTATCAAGAAATATATTGATATGGTTTCATTACTTAAAATGAATTATTTCCATTGGCATTTGACCGAAGGACTAGGTTGGCGAATCGAAATCAAACAATATCCGCGTCTTGCACAGATAGGAGGCTCGGTAGGAAAAGGAGAAGAACAACAAGGATTTTATACACAGAAAGAGATACAGGAAATTATCGAATATGCCAGCGAACGAAACATAACCGTCGTTCCTGAAATTGATATGCCGGGGCATGCCGAAGCAGCACTTTCCGCTTATCCGGAACTCGGTTGTTTCGGTCAACCTGTTGAAGTACCACAGCACGGATTTACTCAAAATATATTTTGTGCAGGAAAAGAAGAAGTCCTACATTTCCTGAAAAATATATTGGATGAGGTATGCGCTATTTTCCCTTCACCCTATATACATTTGGGAGGAGACGAAGCCCCGAAAGGTAATTGGGACAAATGTCCGGATTGCCAAAACAGAATTGCAGCAATGAATCTGAAAGATAGCCATGATCTGCAATTATGGTTTTCGGCACAAATGGCGGATTATCTGAAGTCGAAAGGACGAAAGGCCATATTCTGGGGGGATGTAGTTTATCATGACGGATATCCGTTACCGGACAACATAGTAATTCAATGGTGGAACTACCGTGGGCACAAAGAGCTAGCACTTCGGAATGCAATTAAACACCATTATCCAGTCATTTGCAGTTCCAATTATTATACGTATCTGAACTTCCCGGTCACTCCCTGGAGAGGATATACCAATACACGTACCTTCGACCTGAAAGACATATATCAGAACAATCCTTCCGACAAGGCGATCAACCAAAAGGACCCTTTAATTCTTGGCATGACTTGTGCTTTGTGGACTGACGACGGAGTTACAGAACGAATGATAGACCGGCGTCTGTTTCCCCGTATCTTGGCATTGGCAGAACAAATGTGGTATCAGGGAGAGAGACTTGACTTTACCCGGTTCCACCAAAACATCCTTCAACGAAAAGAATGGTTCGAACAAATGGGATTCGAATTCGGACCGGCCTTAAAAAGTGAAGTAAAGAAAGGGTATCAATGGGATTAAAAGAAATAGAAACACCCAATGCCATGATTAGTTACTTTGCCGAACAACTCGGTCCACTGATAGAGAAAAGCGAAATAAAACAACTCACCTATTTATATTGGGAATTGATGAGAAAGGCGGGAAGCGGAAATCTATAAAGAAAAGAGTTCGGCAAGATATCGCCAAAGTTATTTCGTTGGTGTATCCTCCCGAACTCTTACTAGCCGATAACAATATCAATGATTACTTAATTATATGTCTGTCACCATTCAAACAGAGAACTTACTTATACTAACAGGATATATTTATTTCTCTTGCTGTATTCCCTTAGCAGCCTCAACCAAACGGACAAATTCTCTCCTGTATCCTTTATCATCATGATCCAATCCCTGTTTAGCCAGACTGATTACTTTGTCATAAGTAGCCTCACCCTTGAAATTAGAATCCCGGAGTAACTGCCCGAACATAGCTACGGCAGACGCAAAACGGAAATCGGAAGATACATTGTTACCTTTATTATCCACAAAAGGAAGTTCTATTTTCCTGCTGACATCTTTATCTGGAGCCTTATAGCGGAGTTTCACTGTCAGAAGTTCGTCAGAACCGGTAGGCTTCACACTCACTTTTTCTTTCTTCTGATATTTCAATTCATCCACCTTTCCTGCATACGTATTCTTTCCTCCTACCGGAATCACTTCATAGAAAGCCGTCACCGTGTGCCCTGCGCCCATATCTCCGGCGTCTTTTGCATCATTATTGAAATCTTCATCTTTCAGCAGACGACTTTCATAACCTACCAGACGATACGCTTGTACTTGTGCCGGATTAAATTCAACCTGTAACTTAACATCTTTCGCCACCGTATGAAGCGTAGCGCCAAACTCACCGACCAGCACACGGTTGGCTTCCTGCAAATTATCTATATAAGCATGGTTACCATTTCCCTTTTCGGCAAGTACCTGAATCTTTTTATCTTTGTAGTTACCCATTCCATACCCCAGTACAGTCAGGAACACTCCACTTTTCCGTTCTCTCTCGATTAGCTGTTCCAGTCCTTCTGCCGAAGAAACACCTACATTGAAGTCACCGTCAGAACAAAGGATAATACGGTTATTACCATTAGAGATAAAATTCTTCTTCGCTATTTTATAAGCCAGCATAATACCTGCGCCACCGGCAGTTGAACCTCCCGCCGTCAGTTCATCTATCGCTTCACGAATCTTCTGCTTGTCACTGCCCGAAGTCGATTCAAGTTTTACACCGGCACTTCCTGAATAGGTAACAATGGCTACTTTATCCTTATCACGCAAGTTATTGACCAACAATTTAAGAGAAGACTTCACCAAATCCAACCGATTGGCTCCCCACATAGAACCGGACACGTCAATCAGAAATACCAGATTGGAGGCAGGCAAGTTATCCGTAGGAATCTCCTTTGCTTTCAGTCCGATACGGACAAGACGGTTAGCAGGATTCCAAGGACAGGCTCCGGCTTCCATTGTAATCTTCACAGGGTCGTTTCCGGTCGGTTTCGGATAGTCATAAGAAAAGTAATTGACCAGTTCTTCCGTACGGACAGCATCTACCGGAGGCAACTCACCTTTATTGACAAACCGACGCATATTACTGTAAGAAGCTGCATCTACATCAATGGAGAAAGTAGAAAGCGCTGCATCCGCCACCTCTTTGAAGCCATTTTCCTGAAAGGAACCATATTCTTCCGTATTCACACACATATCATACGCAGGTGTAGGACATATCGCCATATAAGCACTTGTTATAGCCTTAGCCTTCCGGGTTCCGTAGCCAACCACCACGCATTCTTCCAACGCAACCTCATCAGCTTTCATCCTGATATCCAGTCTGGCAGATTTGACGACTCTGCTTTCTTGTTTGTATCCGATAAACTGAAACAACAACGTCTCCCCTTTCTTCGCTTGAATAGCATATTGTCCATTTACATTTGTCACCGTACCTTTGGTAGTACCTTTCAGCATTACAGAACAACCGACAATCGGAGTCCCGTCCGCAACATCCGTCACCGTACCCGTCACAGTCAGCGTCTGCGCGTTCACCACACCTAAAGAAACAACTGCCATGAGCAGTACGAGCATCATTGCTCTGAATTGATTTGCTTTCATAACTTTATCGTTTTAAAATGTTACTATTAATTCGCTTTTGATATAGAGATGCAGATTTCACACAGATTCCATAAACCGATTGAAGTTTTTTTTATTTTTCTTCCGACAGTTGCTATATTTAGTCCCAATCCCTATCTTTGGCAACAAAAACAGTTTTGTTTTTCAAAAGAAACATATCAAAACTATCGGACGAGGAATTACTGACACATTATACAAAGTCCGGTGATACGGAATATTTCGGTGAGCTATACAACCGTTATATCCCGTTACTGTATGGACTTTGCCTGAAATATCTGCAAGATGAAGACCGTGCACAGGAAGCGGTGATGCAATTGTTTGAAGATTTATTGCCGAAAACGGGCAACTACGAGATAAAAGTCTTCAAGCCGTGGCTCTACCGGGTAGCCAAGAATCATTGTCTGCAACTTCTGCGAAAAGAAAACAAAGAAATTCCGTTAGATTATACGATCAACGTTATGGAATCCGACGAATTTCTGCATCTATTAAGTGAAGAGGAAAGTCCGGAGGAACAACTGAAGGCATTGCATCACTGTCTTGAAAAGTTGCCCGAAGAACAACGGACCAGCATTACACGTTTCTTTTTAGAAGAAATGTCGTATGCCGATATCGTCGAACAGACCGGATTTACTCTGAACAATGTGAAAAGCTATATCCAAAACGGAAAGCGAAACTTAAAAAATTGTATCAAGAAACAGGCCCTATGAAACTATTAGACTACATACGAGGACTCCGCAAAGGAAAAGAGGCACATCGACTGGAGAAAGAGTCGATGAAAGACCCTTTTCTGGCCGATGCTATGGACGGATATGGTCAAGTGGAGGGAAATCATGAACAACGAATCGGGCAACTGCGGATGCAGGTCTCGGCTCGTGCCACAAAGAAAAGGAATCTTTCAAAGAAACAGAATTCGTATGCTGTCACTTGGAGCATTGCCGCCTGCCTGGTAATCGGTATCGGTATCAGCTGTTATTTCCTGTTCCTTAAAAAGAGGATGACGGATGATGTATTCATCGCTAAAGAAGAGATTCCTTCAGTGGTATTTGAACCTATTAGTCCGAAAGAAGAAATTTCTTCTTTAGCAGAAACTAAGATAAAGCAGGATTCCACTCACGAAGTCACTGCGACGCCAACGGATAAGAAAGATATAGTAGCCAAGAGCAAATCTATTCCAAAGACTCAAAGTGCACCGGTAGCAATAACGCCGGTTATTGAGGAAACCGTCGGGCGGACAGATATACAAGAGGAAAGAATAGTAGCGGATACGGATACTTCACTTTCCGAAGTTCATCAATTGAAGGCAGCCAAAGCAGCCACCCCCAATCTGAACCTGATAAAAGGTAAAGTGACGGATGAAAAAGGAGAACCTATCATCGGAGCCAGTGTAGCATATACCGGTACGAATATTGGTACAGTAACAGACCTCAACGGTGAGTTCATATTGAAAAAAGAAAAAGGCAACAAGCAACTGACAGCACAGTTCATCGGTTACGAACCGGTGGAGATTCCCGTAGATACCAGCCGGACAATGCTGATAGCCATGAATGAAGACCAACAAGCACTTAGTGAAGTAGTGGTAGTGGGGTATGGCAAAAAGAAGAAGTCCAACGTCGCCGGTGCTACGGCAAAAATAAATTTAAAGGCAAAAGAAAAATACAAGACGCCGCAACCGGTGATAGGTAAGCGCAAATACAAGAAATATCTGGAAGAAAATCTGATTCGTCCGAATGACGAGTCATGTAAGGATGTGAAAGGAGAAGTAGTCCTCTCTTTCTTTGTAGATAAAGAAGGAAGGCCACAGAATATCACTGTCGTTCACGGGTTATGCGAATCTGCCGACAAAGAAGCAATCCGGCTTGTCAAAGAAGGTCCGAAGTGGACGTCCGGCGACCTTCCGACAAGAGTTACGGTAGAGTTTTGATTTCTCTTGCATTCATCTGATTTCTCTTATATTAATTCGTAGCTGGCCATTTGTATCGGCATATCCAGGTTATGGAGCACTTTCTCCAGCAGGATACCTTCCCGATTGTCATATTCATAGCCGAAAGTGGCACGGATTCCTTGCAGGATAAACTGTGTGGCACGGTCTAGAGCCATTGGAAGGCTGTCGCCCTGCATCAACGAACCGGTAATCACGCTGGTGAAAGTATCTCCCGTGCCGGGATAATGGGCGGGAAGATACGGACAGGTTACTTTCCAGTAACGATTTCCCTGACGGTTGTACGCATAAACCGAGGTTTTGTGAGGCTCATCGTGCACAGGAACACTTGTGATGATAACGACTTGCGGACCTTTGTCGGACAGGAGACGAAGATATTCTTTCAGTTCTTCGTCTGTATTGTCCGCTTTATAAGGTTTATCCAGCAAATAGAACAGCTCGGTCATATTGGGTGTAACCACATCCGCCTTCTTTATCAAGTGACGCATTTCCTTCACCATTTCCATATCAAAATTGGTATATAGTCTGCCGTTATCTCCCAGTACAGGGTCGGCTACGATCAGGCTGTCCTCATGGCGGAAGTCATTGATAAAATCGGAAACAATCTGAATCTGTTTCGGAGAACCCAGATAACCGGTGTAAATAGCGTCGAACTGCACATTCAGCTTTTTCCATTGGGCGATAATCTTGGGCATTTCATCCGTCAGGTCCAGAAAGGAGAAGTCGGGATATTGCGTATGATTGGACAATACCGCCGTCGGCAAGGGGCAAACTTGAAAACCCATAGACGACAGAATGGGGATAACGACTGTGAGAGAAACACGCCCCATACCGGAAAGGTCATGAACGGCAGCTATTTTCTTTACTTTATTTGCATACATATTTGTTACAATTAGACAATTATTATTCTTATCGATGCGAAAGAAGAGCGGAATCCTTGTTTTCACTCTCTCCAAACAGAGGCTCTATTTAGGGAAAACGAAGGCTCTGTTTCAGTGAAATGAAGGCTCTGTTTACACTAAATAGAGGCTCTGTTTTTAGAAAGAACAGAACCTCTGTTTTTTTAATGGAAGTTCTGTTTGTTCTTGTCCTAACAAAATTACGCTTCCATGGCTCAATCTGGTTTAAAGTTCTGATTCCTCTCCTTTCGGAAAAGAGGGAGGGCTGAAGGCCGGGGTGGCAGGCAGGCAGTTACACAATGTTGATAATATGCGGTTCATGTATTCACCTACCACCTCCCCCTACGGGTACTCCTCCTTCCAGAAGGAGGAGAATTGTAGATACTATCGACTTAAGGCGGGCTCATTGTTTTTAAATCAAATAGATTCTGGAATAAATGAACCGGAGCTATGTCAAAATCACCAATACTTCCCGTGCCCCATGTGCTCCCATAACCAACGCCTGTTCGATGTCCGCCGTCTTTGACGGACCGGAGATGAACGTACCGAATTTATAATCCTGCCCGTCCAGTTCACGATAAGCATCATACATTGTATTTACTATTTTATTACGGTCAATCAGAATCACCAACCGTTCGGAGATAAAATAGAGCGCTTTATATTTCACTTCCTGCGGAATCCAGATAGCACCGTTCTCCGCTACACCTATCTCTCCTTTAATCACTGCCACATCTGTTCCGTCCAACTCTTTCGGATCGTCCAGATTATCCGGATTAAACGTTGCACAAGAAATATCCGGCAAGACGGAGGCAATACGCATCGCATCCGGATAGTTCCTGCGGATCACTGCATTTACATCTTCTCCTTCTCCCAACACGACAGCCGTACCGCCCACCGCACGGCTAACGGCACAGAACTGTTCTATCTTATCGGGATAAGCCAACCGTTTCATAGCTGCAATGTCCGGCTTCTCGTAACGAGTTCCGGTATTCTGACGAATACGGGCTAATATTTCTTCCTTACTGCTCATTTTGTTTCCTCCTTTCCCTGTACTTTATTTTTCTTCCACATTTCGTTGAATGACTCTTTTGCAAATTCGGGTAGTTCACGTCCCTTTCCCCAATCATCGAGATCATTGTACTTCATAAAGCGGGGCAGACCGTTTATCACCGGAGCCGCCCACAAAGCCGCATTAAACAGTGCGGGACGTTCCATTAAGAACTTCATGCCACCGGACATGATTTTCTTTCCGGTGTTCGCCTTTCCCAGTCCGTCCAAATCCTGACGCCATTTATAAATCTGTTCCGCCAAATCTACTTTCACGGGACAGACATCGGAGCAGGATATGCACAAAGAACAGGCGGAAAGATTATCGTAATACTTCTCCGGGTCATGTGCCATACCGAGATTGATTCCGATAGGCCCGGGAATAAAGTAGGTGTAAGAGTATCCCCCACTCCGGCGATATACCGGACAGGTATTCATGCATGCACCGCAACGGATGCAGTTCAATGTCTTGATGTGATCCGGCTTGGAAAGTATGGTACTGCGGCCGTTATCCACGATGATAATATGGTATTCACCGCCTTCGCGGGGACGACGGTAATGAGAAGTATAGGTGGTCACCGGCTGTCCGGTAGCCGAACGGGCAAGCAGTCGGGTAAATACCCCCAAAGCGTCCAAATCCGGCACAATCTTTTCCATACCGAAGGCGGCGATATTCAGTTTCGGGAAAGAAGTCCCCATATCGGCATTTCCTTCATTGGTACAGACCACGATATCACCGGTAGAGGCCACGGCAAAGTTCGCGCCCGTCATGGCTGCTTCCGCATTCAGGAAAAGGTGGCGCAGGTTCTTGCGGGCAGCGTGCGTCAGGTAAGTCGGGTCGAAGTTTCCTTTCTCCGTACCCATTTCCTTTTCAAAAAGTTCGCCCACTTGCTCGCGTTTGATGTGAATGGCGGGCAGGACGATGTGGCTCGGTTCAAGATGCATCAGTTGAAGGATACGTTCGCCCAGATCGGATTCCACGACGTCAATGCCGCGCTCCATTAAAAAGGGGTTCAGTCCGCATTCTTCGGCAAGCATAGACTTGCTCTTGATAAAATGACGCACATTATGTTCGTTCAGAATCTCGTAGACAATGGCACAATATTCATCGGCATCTTTCGCCCAATGAACGATTGCTCCGTTGGCGGTGGCATTCTTCTCAAATTCCAGTAAAAGTTCTTCGAGGTGGCTGTTGGAATATAGTTTCAACTCACAAGCCTTGTTGCGCAGTTCCTCCCATTCGGGAACTTCCTTGCTCATCTTATCCCTTTTGGCACGGACCAGCCAAAGAGTTTCATTATGCCATGCTGCCATTTTGCTGTCCTGCAAGAATTTCTCGGCAGCCTTTGAATGTCTGGTACTCATGATTGCGACGCTAAGATTTCTACTATATGGATAATTCTAATCGGCAGATGTTCCCGTTCGATGACGCCTTGCATGTGCATCAGGCAGGAACTGTCCGCCCCGACAATGTATTCGGCTCCGGTAGCTATATGGTCTTTCACCTTGTCACGTCCCATACAGACGGATACCGCCTGTTCTTCTACCGCAAACATTCCCCCGAAGCCGCAGCACTCGTCAATATGGCTCGGTTCAAAGACTTCGATACCTTCCACAAGATTTAGCAAATCACGCAACTTATTGTAATAAGGGATATTCAACTCGCTCGGAGCGGAATTAAACAATTCGCGCACGCCATGACAACTGTTGTGTATGCTGACCTTATGCGGAAAGCGTGCAGGCAGTTTCGACGGTTTTATCACATCGTGAATAAAATCACAGAGGTCATAAATCTTTCCCGCACTTTGGCAAACGTGCCCTTCTTTCTTCAAAATACCGGGATGATTCTCTTTCACAAAAGCCACACAACTGGCCGAGGGACCGACGATATAATCGTACTCCCGGAACAGGTCGTCAAAACGGAGCGCCAACTTAGCCGATTCACCTTCAAAACCGGCATTTGCCATTGGCTGTCCGCAACAGGTCTGATCCAACGGATAATCGACGTCTACTCCCAAACTTTTCAATAGTCTATACGATGCCACCCCTACATTGGGATAAATAGCATTGATATAACAAGGAATAAACAAACCTACTTTCATAATATATTATGTAAAAATTATAAGCATCCTCTGCTACATCCGCCTATGTGTCTAGCGGATATCAATTAGTTTGTGCGTTTGCAGGCTGAGTCTCCAGTTGGGATGTCGCATGACGCAATCCACCGTATCAGCAGTATTAATACAAGAACAAGGCTGGAGGAAAAAATGTTCGGCGGGAAGTAGTTCAAAAATACTGATATCTTGTCCTTCGTAGACTACTTTCACTTCATCGATCCGGTTGATCTTCAGCTCCACGCCTTGTTTGGGCGAGCAAGTCACCCAGTCGACAGATTCGGGCAAGGGGTTCGTACCGTTGGTTTCTACGGTCACGTATTTACCGGCTTCATGCAAGCGGTCGATCAAGGTGTCGTCTATCCAAAGGGAAGGTTCGCCTCCCGTAAGGACAACGGTTACGGCAGGATATTTCTTAACTTCGGCGATGATTTCATCATCGGTCATCATTGTTCCTTCTTCATGCTGTGTGTCGCAAAAGCTACATTTCAGGTTACATCCGGAGAAACGGATGAAAATAGCAGGAGTCCCGGTATAATATCCCTCCCCCTGCAAACTGTAAAAGATTTCATTAATCTTTCTCATCGTTCACTAATTTGTTTTGTCCGCTATGGTTTATTCTTCCTTATCTTCCGAATGGTCTTTTACATCATTCGAGGCATTGTCTTTTACAGTGTCCTTCTCGTAAATGACAATATTGCCTTCCGACTCCTGTACCTCTACTTTATAGCATTGCGGGATCTGTTTGCACACCCAGCGGGCAATATTCTCTGCGGTGGGATTGAACGGGAGTACTTCATTCAGGTTCTGGTGGTCGAGTTTTTCCATGACCACTTCTTTAATACGGGTGAAATCTACCACCATACCGTCTGCATTGAGTCGTGCCGAACGGCAGTAGACAGTGATAATCCAGTTGTGACCGTGTAGACTGGCGCATTTGCTGCGATACGGGAGCACCAGCTTATGAGAAGCCGATATCTCCAAACGTTTGATTACTGTAAACATTGTTATACGTCTTTTTTTAGGTTATACGCATCTAATGTCACCTCGATGCAATGACAAAGGTAATATAAAAAGAGTTTCCATTCAGCAAATCCGATGTTTTTTTCCTGTTTTTACACTATCTTTGCTGCATGAAAACTCTCTGTATCATTTTAGGAAGCATCTCCCTGGCACTCGGCATTCTCGGTATCTTTCTGCCGTTGTTGCCCACGACTCCTTTTCTGTTACTCACAGCCGCCCTTTATTTCAAGGGTTCGCCACGATTATATAACTGGTTACTGAATCACCGGCACTTCGGTCCTTATATCCGTAACTTCCGCGAGAATAAAGCAATTCCGCTCCGAGCCAAAGTTATCTCACTTGTGCTGATGTGGGGAACAATGCTATATTGCATCTTCTTCCTCATTCCTCTGCTATGGGTAAAAATTCTCTTGGGGTTGATTGCCGCAGGGGTCACTTATCATATTCTCTCTTTCAAGACATTAAGATAGTTGGAAAGTCCCTGACGGGCATCTGCCAGTTTATCTTCCCAATGTTTTACGGAGTTCTGCCCAATAATATCGGTTACATATTTTACGGAGATAAACGGAATTTCCTTGGCACGGCAGACAAATGCCTGTGCATAGGCTTCCATATCTACTACGTCTCCGCTGACGTGAGTCAGTTCTGTCAGGAAGCTATCCCCCGTATTACAAGTTCCATTCTCCGTCCAGTGCCTGCAATAACCTTTCGCTTCGAGCAAAGCTGCAGAATCGATTTCGCATTCGATTCCCAGACCTGCCAGCTTCTGCATATCACGGTCTACAAACTTCCGGCAGACAAAAATATCCCCAACCTGATGATTGACAGCCCCCGCACTTCCGATATTTAAAACCAAGTCGGGTTGCACCTGACGAATAGCCTCAGCCAGATGAAAGGCTGATTTTACTTTACCAATACCTGTGCGGATGTAATAAGGTTCTACATCAGGCCACTTTATTTCCACAAATTCGCCTTGGACGGCGTAAGTTACTAATATCTTCAACATAATACGTTTCCAAAAATAGATTACTATTACTGTTTCTTATGTCACTAGAAACTTTGCAAAGATATAAATATTTTTTTCTTCTGATGTGTTGGTCACTTCAATATCACAATCATTCATCTCAAAACAGATTCCGCCAAAATGACCCATACCTATATTTATTAATAAAGAAGGAAAATGACAATTCAATACAGTACAAAATCTGCTCAAAATACCATTAACAATAGATACCGAATATACTATTTTGAACTAAAAAGAACATTTTATCCCGAAAAGTTTTTGTAATATCAGAGTTAATCGTATTTTTGTGTACAATTTTGGTGTAGTGATGACAGAAGAAGAAAAAAAGTTATTGAAAACCTTTGAAACGCAACTACGGCATTTGATATATATCCACGATGAATTAAAGCGTGAAAATGCCGAATTGAAGAAGCTTCTTGATATGGAAAAGCTAAAAAACGAGAAGGTACAGGCTCAATACGATGAATTGGAAGTCAGCTATACGAACCTAAAGACAGCTACGGCAATCACCCTTAACGGCAGCGACGTAAAAGAGACGAAGTTGCGATTGTCAAAATTAGTGCGTGAAGTCGATAAATGCATCGCTTTGTTGAATGAATAAAGAAGGAGATGTATGAACGATAAGATAAAAATAAACCTGCAAATAGCAGACTCAAACTACCCGTTAACCATCAACCGAGAGGAAGAACAAACGGTACGGGAAGCCGCCAAGCAGGTAAATATCAGGCTTAATAAGTACCGGGAAGTATACAAAAATCTGGAACCGGAAAAAATTATTGCCATGGTAGCCTATCAGTTCTCGTTAGAGAAACTGCAATTAATGCAACGTAACGATACCAGCCCCTATGTGGAGAAGGTAAAAGAACTAACTGAATTGCTGGAAGATTATTTTAAAGAGGAATAAGAACGACCGGCCATTCGCTGATAAGAGAGAAACAACCACGCACTGCACAATATCCAAGCAAAGCCCTGCTTGGATATTTGGCGGTGCGTTTTTATTTATATATTTAAATTAAATGTAGAATGATAGCAATAATAGCAACAGCAATTGCTTGCTTCATCGTAGGAGGATTACTTTCATACATACTATTCCGGTATGCACTGAAATCCAAATACGACAATGTCC
This sequence comes from Bacteroides sp. 43_46, assembly GCF_001915455.1. Lineage (NCBI taxonomy): Bacteria > Pseudomonadati > Bacteroidota > Bacteroidia > Bacteroidales > Bacteroidaceae > Bacteroides > Bacteroides sp. 43_46. The sequence goes on from NZ_MNQN01000047.1 coordinate 38,264, forward strand.
TGAAAGAAGCGGAGACGGAAGCTGAAGTAATTAAGAAAAACAAGCTGCTGGAAGTGAAGGAGAAATTCCTGAACAAAAAGGCGGATTTGGAAAAGGAAGTGGCACTGCGTAATCAGAAGATCCAGCAGGCGGAAAACAAATTGAAACAGCGTGAAATGGTACTCAGCCAGCGTCAGGAGGAAATCCAGCGCAAGAAAATGGAAGCCGAAGCTGTAAAAGAAAACCTGGAAGCGCAGCTTGTTATTGTTGACAAAAAGAAAGAGGAACTGGACAAACTGCAACAGCAGGAAATCGAGAAACTGGAAACAATCTCCGGACTGTCTGCCGAAGAAGCAAAAGAACGTCTGGTAGAATCACTGAAAGAAGAAGCCAAAACGCAGGCTCAATCATTCATCAACGATATTATGGATGATGCCAAACTGACTGCCAGCAAAGAAGCAAAACGTATCGTTATCCAGTCTATCCAACGGGTAGCTACGGAAACTGCAATCGAAAACTCCGTAACGGTATTCCATATCGAATCGGATGAAATCAAAGGACGTATCATCGGACGTGAAGGACGTAATATCCGTGCTTTGGAAGCAGCCACCGGTGTGGAAATCGTTGTTGATGATACTCCGGAAGCAATCGTTCTTTCCGCATTCGACCCAGTTCGACGTGAAATTGCCCGTCTGGCACTGCATCAGCTTGTGACCGACGGACGTATCCACCCCGCACGCATCGAAGAAGTAGTGGCTAAAGTACGTAAACAAGTAGAAGAAGAAATCATAGAAACCGGTAAACGTACAACGATCGACCTTGGTATCCATGGTCTGCATCCTGAACTGATCCGTATTATCGGTAAAATGAAATATCGTTCTTCATATGGACAGAACCTGTTGCAACATGCACGTGAGACAGCCAATCTCTGCGCTGTAATGGCATCGGAACTGGGTCTGAACCCGAAGAAGGCGAAACGTGCCGGATTGTTGCATGATATAGGTAAAGTGCCTGATGAAGAGCCGGAATTGCCACACGCATTGCTGGGTATGAAACTCGCAGAGAAATACAAAGAGAAACCGGACATCTGCAACGCTATCGGTGCTCACCACGATGAGACGGAAATGACGAGTCTGTTGGCTCCTATCGTACAGGTTTGTGATGCTATATCCGGTGCACGTCCGGGAGCACGCCGCGAAATCGTAGAGGCTTATATCAAGCGTCTGAATGATCTCGAACAATTGGCGATGTCTTATCCGGGTGTAACCAAGACTTATGCAATCCAGGCAGGACGCGAACTCCGCGTTATCGTTGGTGCGGATAAGATTGACGACAAGCAGACAGAAAGCCTGTCCGGCGAAATCGCTAAGAAAATCCAGGATGAGATGACTTATCCGGGACAAGTGAAGATTACCGTAATTCGTGAAACACGTGCGGTTAGCTTCGCTAAATAAAAATCAGAATACAAAAAAGGATTCAATAGATGAAGAGGGCGAAGCAATTCGCCCTCTTTTAATATACACTGTAATTAATACTTAGCAGATTATTCATTTTTACCCCGTAAACATCAATCTATGAATAAGTTTCAATTCGAAGTTTGTGCCAATTCAGTAGAAAGCTGTCTGGCAGCACAAAAAGGCGGAGCCAACCGGGTAGAACTATGCGCAGGCATTCCGGAAGGCGGAACAACTCCTTCTTATGGAGAAATCTCCGTAGCACGTGAGGTTCTCGATGCAACTCGTTTGCACGTCATTATCCGTCCCCGGGGCGGTGACTTCCTCTACTCTCCTATCGAAGTAAAGGCAATGCTGAAAGATATAGAAATGGCCAAACAGCTGAAAGCTGACGGGGTCGTATTTGGTTGTTTAACTGCCGAAGGAGAAATTGATCTTACTATCATGCAAGAGTTAATGAAGGCAGCACAAGGATTGTCCGTTACTTTCCACAGGGCTTTTGACGTTTGTCGTGATCCGAAGAAAGCACTGGAACAAATCATTGCACTTGGCTGCAATCGTATTCTCACTTCCGGTCAACAACCAACTGCCGAATCAGGCATCCCTTTGCTCAAAGAATTACAAGAGCAAGCGGCAGGAAGGATTATCCTACTTGCAGGATGCGGCGTCAATGAAAAGAATATTCATCGAATCGCCTCGGAAACAGGGATACGGGAATTTCATTTCTCTGCACGTGAAAACATCAAAAGCGGAATGAATTATAAAAATGAATCAGTATCCATGGGCGGCACTGTACATATCGACGAATACGAACGAAACGTAACTACCGCCCGGAGAGTTATGGATACGATTCAAGCTACAAATAAGGAATGACCGTGATATAAATACCTGTGATAATAGCCGAAGTAATCACTCCGGAAATATTAGCGCCCAAAGCATCGCCCAGAACAAATGAGTCCGGATTATCCTTGCTCACGATCTTCTGGGCAACTTTAGCCGTAGTGGGAACACAGCTAACAGCTGCAATACCAATCACCGGATTATAATTGCCGCGTTTGATGAAATACATGATATAACCACCGATAATCCCTCCGATGCCGGAAAGCAACAGTGCTACAATACCCAGAACTAGTAACTTCAAGATTTTAGGATCAAGCAACAGGTGGGCGTCGCAAAGTACACCCAACAAAAGTCCTAACATAAAGGTAGAACCATAAAGTAACGGACCACTAACAAAATCATATATATGTTTCATGCCCGATTCGCGAACGGCAACCCCCAGAAACAAAGAGAAGAACAAAGGAGAAGCAACCGGAAACAAGAAACAGAGAACAGCACAAAGAACAGCCGAGAAAGCCAGCTTCACTTTAGCGTCATAATTCTTCGGAGCCTTTTTCGTTACCATTTTAATGGCACGGAACCGTTTTGGTACTAACAATTTCACCAGATAAGGATACCCCCCATACGTCAACCCCAAATACAGATAGGCAACTACGGTAATGGGAACAAACAAATGCTTTGCCAATGCCAGCGAAGTAAACAATACCATTGGACCGTCAGCACCTCCTACCATAGCAACAGAAGCACTTTCTTTTAAAGTCAGTCCGAGAGCAGCAGCGATAGGCACCGTCAGGAAGGTACCCAGTTCGGCACACAAAGCAAGGAATATACTAGCAAAGGGTTTCTGAAGCAGGAAGCCTACATCCAGCAGGGTTCCGATCCCCATAAAGACAAAACAGGCTATCAGTCCGTTACTGAATGTAAGGGTGTAGACAGGTTGTAGAAAGTCTATCTGCATCGTATTCATCAGTGCATCCGTGTCCGAAAGCATCGGATCGAGAAAAAGGTTGCCTAATGTGCCGTCGGGCATAATCAGTGTCCCGCAGTTGATAGCTACCATTCCCAACCCCATTGGGATCATAACCATAGGTTCAAGCACTCCTTTCCAGCCTAGATAGATAAGCAGTAAACCGAGAAGTACCAGAAAGATTCTGGCAGAAGCGAGGAACCAACCGCTCGCCATCATTGTGCCAATGCCTTGAAATAAGGTCGCGAAATCTATATTTTCCATAAATAAGTGTCTTTTTATTGTTTGTTAGCAGTAGGTTTCTTTGAGTTTTTCTTGTTGATATGTGCCCGTTCTTCTTCCTTGAGAAAGAATTCACGGGTATCCCGCGGATAATAATAGTCCAGCAGAGTTTCATCCGAAGCTCCGTGACTTACACCATGATAATAACCGGCGTAACCGGTAAAGTTACGGTTGATACCACGGCTGAAGTCTTCACGATAATCCCCCAATGCTTCTTCTGCTTCAAGCGGTATCTGTCTGACAAGTTTCTCCACTTTCTGACGATGCTGCCGCCAGCGATGAAGGCGGATTAGCTCCAGCTTGTGGGAACTATAAAAGTCAAACGAATCGGCAGCATAAGCAATCAGTTTGATAACTGCCGCGACAAAGAAGCCTATGAGAAAGGTTAACCCCATCATAGCCAATGTGGATAATAATAAATGAATCATAGTAATATAAAAACTAGTTGTACAATCATTTATGCACAAACAAGACACGTCCGGAAAATGAATATAATCCGAACCTGCTAAACATATTTGCACAAATTCTCAGGAATACTTATGGCAAAGAAGGGCTAAATCAAGATATGGGCTAAGGTATAGATATAATACCTATTGGAATACTTTAAATAGTCAGTATCTGAATATATAATTTTCCTTTTATCTTCGGATAGACGGAAAGTTCTAGAACTCAACAACTGTACAATCGTAGGTATATCATTAAATTTCAGTGTACGGACAGGAGATACGTTTCTTGGAAGAGAAAAAGTAGTCAATATACCGAAATCATAATGTTCCGCAGGTGCCGAAGAAAATCCGGTAGGCGAGACGTCACAAAGAACCGGGACTCCGGTTTCTTCCCGAAATCCCTGCAAGTCTTCTTCATTGGAGAACAAACCTACTCCAACAAGTAAAAATGCAAGTGACAGTATGCACAATAGATACTTCATAATAACTCTCCTACAAACGTAACAATTAATTCGCACAAAAGTGCGCCCGATAGAGAGAATTAACGAATATTGCATTCTGTCACACTACATTACTACCTTCCTATCCTACATTTTTCTACAACCCGTGAATGGTTTTCATCAGTTGTTCTCCCAGTCCGATAGTATATCCTTGAGATACAAAGACCACCCGGTTGAACGTATCGGCAATAATAAACATAGGAAGAATATCCGAATTAGAAAGATTCATCGACTTAGCAATCTGATTTTGGATACGATTGTCTATATCTACCCCATAAGCAATAGTAGAAGGTAGTCCCTGAAACTCCGCAGGATGAAACTTCTTGTATTGTTCCTCGGAGGGGAAAAGAAGAACAATCTTTCTACCCCATTTCTCAAACTCACTGCCCAAAGCAGCAATGTCTCTCAAAGCATGGTTGGTAGGTTCCTGCCCTACTCCCAACACACCGACAACAAAATATCCCCTTCCACAAGTTTGTAGAATACTTTGTGATGTTGATTGTATTTCTTCATCTCCTAACGGACGATAGAGCGATTCCGAATCAAAATTTCCAATCACCTGTACCTGTTCTTTGCTTTCTCTCATCACCAATTCAATATCGGTAGTCGCTTCCGGTTTCACATTAAAGAAAGTGATATTGGAAAGCACTGCACCACTTGCCATACGGCTTCCGGTGACTAACATATAATACCCAGAATCCAGTTTTGCTCCATTCTTTAGAAGATTCGCCCACGTAGCACCTTTTCCCATATCTACATCCCCCTCATCATAATTCAACAGTTGGAATACCCCGTCTTTGAACTTGGAAAGCGTAAAATGAGAATAATACTTCGGATCGGGCAATGAGGCAATAGGTTTATAAGCAGCACGCAATATGCCGGTAGTGGCCTGTACAGGAGAACTTGTAGAGAAATTCACATCAAAAGTATGTCCCTCCTTATCAGTATACTGCACTTTCCCTGTCACCTTATCTATCCGGGCAGGTATACCTAAAGTACGTGCCATTGCCACAAAGAAGATATCACGCGACTTTTCATCTGCTACACGCGCTTTCCACACTCCTATCGGCGACATAGGTATACGCTGCGAATTCAACTCATTATTGATTTGGATTTCCTTCTTACACCATTCTACCAACCGTATCGGTTCTTTTATAAACTCCCCTGCTTCTTCCTTTGAAATGACTTTCTTGAAAAAAGAACGGTAAGGTGTCAACATTTCATTCTCTACACGTGGATTGGCAATCTCCGCACATGCCCATAAGTCCGTTTCCTGAGGATCAGGAGCATTCTTCAAATGGTCTTCCAATACTTCCAAAGAGACATCCCTCCAGTCCTTTGCAGAAAGTTGTTGTAATAAGGGCAAAGCAAGTCCTTCTCTATCACATTCGGTTGCCGACTTCCGGAAATCAAGTAACGTCTGATAGTTTCCCCGCGAAGCGACCAACATTTTCACAAACTGTTCCGTATCGGCAATACCTTCTTGTTGAAACGAAGCCAACGCAGTTTTTGCACGTTCTTCCGTCAGCATCGTGGCAACATACGCATTACGAATAGAATCCTCCTTAGCCAAACGAAGATCATTTTCGGCACGCTGTTCCGGAGTTACTTCAGGCAAATTGGCTCCTTCAACCGGAGGAGTGATATCCAAATCCAATGTATATGCTTCTCCTCCTTTCTTATCTAAAACCAAATTCAAAGTATCTTCTTTACCAAAAGACAACTTAGAAAAGCCGAATGCCCCGCCAGCGGAAGCCCATACCAACATATCTCCTTTACCGGCTGTCAACGATGCCCGGCCGTCGGTACCAGTGTATTTGGTAGCTACCGTATAAAACTCGGCATAATTGTACACCTTAAAATCAACTTTGGCTCCGGAAACAGGTTTCCCATTCGCATCTGTCACCGTCACCACGGCTTTTGCCGTCGGAGCATAATTCCCTATTACATTGATTTCAGTATAGTTAGGAGTTTCGAGCATAATCTCCTCCGGACCGTTATAACGTCCGAATACCTTGGTATGCATCAGCATTCCACGACTTGCAGGCGCATTAAACCAACCCAGATTCAAGACCGGTTCCGGTTCGCAAGCCCCGAAGAAATACCATTCACCGTCTGCCCAAGCCTCTACCCACGCATGGTTATCATCGGTATGTGCCCAACGGGGAGTATAAACCTGACGCGCAGGAATCCCAACGGAACGCAATGCGGCAACAGTAAAAGTGGATTCTTCCCCACAACGCCCGTATGCCGTCTTTACTGAAGCCAAAGGCGAACTAGTGCGGGCGTCACTCGGACGATACACCACCTTCTCATGACACCAATGGTTCACTTCCAGAATTGCATCTTTCATAGAAAGGCCTTTCACCCTCTCTTTCAATTCTCCATAAAACACTTTTCGCGAATCATCCAGATTCTCATTATTCACCCGGATAGGCAGAACAAAATGCCGGAATAATTCATCGGTGACGTTTTTTCCCCAAGACATTTCGTTACGGGCCTGCTCGGAAAGACGAAGATTCTCCAGATAGTAATTTCCGGAATAATCCGTAATATCCCCTATCGGCATATAGGCATACAAAAACATCAGAGCTTCACGCTCGGAAAGAGTCAAAGTCGAATCGGAAAAGATTGCGAACAAATCTCCATGAGGAAGTGCCCTCTGCTTCTGTTCAAAATCCTGAAACACCTGATTCCGGTAAGCCTCCTCCTTCAGAAAGTGAGATTCACCACAGGAAAACAATACAACCGATAGAATCGGAACAAGTAATAGTCGAATGTGTGTGTTTATATTCATATCTTAATAAAATAAATATGTGAGCTATTTTATGCGTACTTAAAAGATACGTTCACAAAATTACAAGTTTTTTTCAGAAAGACGGCACAAGTCCTTGTAAATGTATGTAATAGGTTTGTAATATATACCGTGTTCGAACCTCTTATAAAAAGAAAAAGCAGAAGAAAAAGAAATATTTTATGTTTTACAGCATATAATCCAAAAACATTTCGTATCTTTGCAGTGTTAATAAAGAAAACAAGATGTAAAACCGCTCTTCAAAACGTGGAGGGCAAAAAAAGAGGAAACAAATTATGAAAAAGAATGCAAAATGATGTTACAGTACCGTATTAAACGCTATCAAGCAATGGGAAATGGTGCAATGTGCCAAACCCTGAACGGTAAACTTCAAAAACTGCTGTCACAGCAGGTTGCCATGTAAATAAACACACTAATTATATTGAAATAAAGCGAGGAACTTTCGAGTATCCTCGCTTTTTTTATACTTTTGTACTCTAAAGATAATAAAACACATCAATTATGAAGAAACTATTAATATCGGTCGCGGTATTCGCCTTTGCCATAGCCTCATTTGCACAAGCACCCGGCTATGAATTCACAACCGTTGTATCCCACAAAGCCACACCTGTCAAAGACCAGTCGTCCACCGGAACTTGCTGGTGCTTTGCCACTGCATCTTTTATGGAGTCGGAACTGCTCCGCATGGGGAAAGGAGAATACGATTTATCAGAGATGTTCATCGTCCGCCAAAAGTACATGAACCAAATGGAAGATAATTATCTCCGACGCGGAAAAGGAAATATCGGCGAGGGAAGCCTGGCACATACTTTTAAAAACGCTTATAAGCAAGTAGGAATTGTACCGGAAGAGGCATACTCCGGTTTGATAGACGGCAACAAAGAACATAACCATGGAGCGTTATCACGTTATTTCAAGGCTTTGGTAGACGCAAATATCGCTTCTAAAAAGCGTACTCCGCAATATTATGCACTTATCAATAATCTGTTCGATACGTATTTGGGTAAGCTGCCGGAGAAATTCACTTATAAAGGAAAGGAATATACACCGCAGTCTTTCACCGAAAGCCTGGGACTGAATATGGATGATTACATAGAACTGACCAGCTTCACCCACAAACCTTATTATGAAATGTTCTCTCCCGAGGTACCGGACAACTGGGAGAACCAGCCGATGTATAATCTTCCGTTGGATGAACTGATTGAAACTATCGACTATGCACTGAACAAAGGATATACCGTATGTTGGGACGGTGATGTCAGCGAACAAGGCTTCTCTTTTAAGAACGGAGTTGCTATCAATCCACAAGTGGAAGACGTAAAAGATTACTCTACTACCGATCGCGCCCGTTTTGAAAGTATGCCGAAATATCAACGCCTGGACGAAGTGTTTAAGTTTGAGCACCCTTATCCGGAAATCGCCGTAACACCTGAAATCCGTCAGGAAGGCTATGAAAAGTTTGTAACTACCGACGACCATTTAATGCATATCACCGGCATTGCAAAAGATCAGAACGGTACTAAATATTATATTACCAAGAACTCCTGGGGAGCAGAAAGTAACAAGTCCGGCGGTTACCTGAATATGTCGGAAAGCTATGTACGTGCCAAGACTATCTGCGTTATGGTACACAAAGACTCCCTACCGAAGGAATTGAAACAGAAACTCGGAATCCGATAAAACGTATCGGGCAAATTCTTATAGACTTAGTTGGAAAAAACAGGGCGGAAAAGTAGTATTACTTCACCGCCCTATTTTCTTATTAACCCACTATTAAACCCTTTTTTCTTTTATTTCTTTTTCAGCGTCACATCACTGATTTCTACCACACCACCTTTACCTAGGGAAAGGATAGCTACATAACAATCTTTCAGGATAGCCGCATCATCATCAGTATCGGATACTTCCAGATTGGCATTTGATTTCTTACTGCTGATAGCATTCACCACCTGTCCCATATCATAGTAAACCACTACTTTAGTCCATTTATCAGCATCCTTAATCTTGAAGTTATATTGTGCACCCGAAGCGTTTGGTTGAGCGTCCGCATCATAATCTCTACGCATGAAGAAAGTAGTGTTGTACTTACCGTTATCATTCTTTTCCTCATTCGTCTGCTTGATATATACACTTACCGGAGTGCCGGCTTCCTTAGCTTTTGCATAGAAAGTGAGAACATAGATACCCTTTTCCAGACCGTCGGTAACACGCTGTCCCAAGAATGCCTTGTACCAGGAAATATTCTTTTCGGCTCCGGAGTTGTCAATCTTCATGGCATTCGGATACTTGGCGTCTCCTGTCTGTTCCCAAACAATGGTAGTCGCTCCGTCAGCTTCATTATTCATAATAAACCATTCTCCTGCGGTAGCCTTGTTGGCGTTAGTTACTTTAGTTTTCACTTCGGTAGCAAACTTTTCGTTTTTAATCAGATTTTGAGCACTTACGCTTACTCCCGCGATAGCCAAAAGGCCGGCAAATAATACTTTCTTCATCTTATAGCAATTTAATTGTTAATATCTCAATTTCTATTCTTTCTTATTTTACTTGTTGAATGACAAATTTATAATTCCCGGTCATTTTCTTTTCTTCTGCTTTCAGTGTGATCCGGTAAATCTCCTCACCCCATACATTAGACAGGCGCGGATCATCTAACTTGACAGTTTCCAGTTCGGCTTTAAATTGAGCCGGATAGTCCAGTTCCACCTTCTGTCCTCTGACTTCGATACGCACTTTGCCCGGCGACGGAAATGTAACATTTCCCCAAGTCAGGAAGTTTACCTGATTAGGCGCCAGCACTTCATTTAATGTATAGTTGTCGGCCACCACCAACTTACGGTCATCCAGTTTATAAGAACGAACCCAGCTTTTTACTTTCGCTTCTGCCGGATAGGCAGCAGCTATATCAGTAGAGAAAAAGCGATTCTTCTCATTACACACCGTATTGGTAGCCTTATAGTCCTGACCGAATTTCTGCGATATCCCGTTAATCATCGGCAAGTTATGATAATCACTCTGCATCGTCCAAATCTTATAGCGGTCCTTTCCGAATGTCTGTTTGGTATATGTGCCCACGCCGGCGTCAATCAATACGGGAATCGTATTCACATACAAAGAGAATGTGCCCGCATCATTATGATTGTGGCTTTCGTTATTGAACCCTCCTTTGGCTGCTACAAACATTCCATGTTTATTCTTCATATAGCAGAATTCCGTTTCGGGATACCAAGTCACGTCCGGCATCTCATGTTTAGGGGTGGCTTTGGCAAGATCATTACAGCAAAGCAGGGACTGGAGAGAACGGAAAGCATCATTACCCATTGTAGCATACGGCTTTCTGCCATTCAATAGATAAGCGGCAAAATGTATCATCTCCTCACTGTTCACAGCCTTACCGAAACGATAGATCAATAAAGGATCACCCCCGCCTTGTGCAGATGCATCGGCAAAGTTTACGACCCAGCCATTGCCAACATAAGAGCGTGACATATATTCACCCATTCGGCGAATCATCGGTTCCTGAAACAAGGATATTTTGCCACCCGTACCGTCAGAAAGAATCTGAAGATAATCATAAAGTTTACCGGCTGCGTGTCCCCAGTAGGAAGTTCCTTCTTCACAAGCCCCGTCGGATTTCACAAAGTTTATGAACTTATCCACCGATTTCATCGAACGGTAAACGGCTTTGACCAGTTTATCCTTGTTGTTCTCCATTAATAAGAAACATTGCAGCGCATTGGAGTTACACCATGGATTCCAGTTGTTGATAATCTCTCCCGGCCGCCAGTTGAAAGCCATCCACCACATATCATCATCATTCATATAAGGATCGAGAATGCGTTCTTTAATAGCTTTACGTATTTGAAGAGACACCACGGGATTAATTTTGTCGAACGGTTTACGGAAAAAATAGTGTACCCATGCCATTAAAGCACCATAACCACCGGAACCAAGATCGATAATCTGTTCGCGGAAATCAGGAAGTGAACGTTTACTGCTCTGGCGAGGCAAATGTGCAGACAAAACCCATGAATTCATCTCGCAGCTCATGTAAGCTCCGTTTAATAACTGGTCGATAAAACGTCCCTTTCCTTCGGCCAGTTCAGCAAGCATCAACGCATTCAATGCCTGGCGGTTGGCGTCATAAGGAGCTTCCATTACTTTACGATTACCACTACGTTCGTATTCCAGATAAGCAGTGGCAGGAATCAGTTTCCATTTATAATCGAGAAGTTTCTCACCGGCTGCGATAAGACGTTGCTTGTTAGGCCCCATTAACGAATCCCAGGCTGCCCGATCGGTATAAGCCGGGTAAGGCACCCAAGCTTGTTTCATTACTAATACGTTTTTCAACGTAGCTTCATCAGCCGCTTTTTGCAGCATATTTCGTTCGGTGTAAGCATTGGCTTTGAAAGAAAGACTTCCCAAAGTTGCAACCAGAAGAAAACAAAGTAAATGTTTCATTCGATTCATGGTATTTTGTTCATTTAAGTATGGCAAAGATAGCGCATCTCCCTAAAAACGAGGTGAACAAATCATACGAACCTGATGACAAAATAGTACAGAGTTCAAGAATTGTACTCACAGAAAGCTTAAATTAAGTATTCAAGCCATAAAAGCGAGATTTTATCCTGCAAAAAACAGAGGCTCTATTTGAGTAAAACAGAGGCTCTGTTTGGGGTAAATAGAGGCTCTGTTTGAATGAAATAGAGGCTCTGTTTTATTCCCAGTCACTGAACTCGAAACTGAGCTGTTCCCAGACCCCGTGTTGCTCATCGGCTTCTTCTTTCGGATTGGAAACGGAAAGTCCGATAAGGCGGATCGGATGTTGCTCATATTCCACTGTTTTCAATAATTCCTTGGCGAGTGGAAGCACGCGGTCCAGCGTCGTCAACTCCTGCGACTGGGTGATACTGCGGGTGATCTGACTAAAATCATGGAACTTGATTTTCAGCGTCAGAGTGTTTCCCTTGAACTCTTTTCGTTGCAGTCGTTCTATCAGTTCTACCGCCATGTGATATAGTTCGATAATAACAGATGAACGGGAGGAAATATCCCGTTCCAATGTACGCTCGCACCCGATAGATTTACGAATACGAACCGCTTCCACAGGACGTTCGTCGATCCCTCGTGCACATTCGTAATAAAGTGATCCTACTTTGCCAAAATGCGCGGTCAATGTCTCCAATGAACATTTCCGCAGTTGAAGCCCGTTACGGATTCCCAACAGATGCATTCTCTTTGCCGTGACAGGTCCCACTCCCCAAAAGGATTCAATAGGCAGACGGGCGATGAACTCGAGTGCCTGTTCCGGATGAATGGTACACAACCCGTCCGGTTTACGATAATCCGAAGCTATTTTGGCAAGAAACTTATTATAAGAAATCCCGGCAGATGCAACAAGATTCAACTGGTCGCGAATCTTCTGCTTTATTTCCTTCGCTATATCCACAGCCAAAGAAATACCCTTCTTGTTCTCCGTCACATCCAGGAAAGCCTCATCCAAAGAAAGCGGTTCAATGATATCGGTATATTCATGAAAGATTTCATGTATCTGTCGGGAAACGGACTTATAGACATCCATTCTGCCCGGTACGAAAATTAACTGAGGACAAAGGCGCTTTGCCTTCTGTGAGGACATCGCAGAACGGACACCGTAACGCCGGGCTTCATAGCTGGCAGCAGCTACTACTCCTCTTTCTTCGGCATGACCGACTGCCAGAGGTTTTCCCCGAAGCTCCGGATGATCACGCTGTTCTACGGATGCGTAGAAGGCGTCCATGTCAATGTGTATGATCTTTCTCTGAACCATTTCTTGCGATTAGCAGAGCAAACTTACTATAAATTCCTGAATAATTTCTGTTTAGCGGTTCAAAAAATATTCAAGATTGCACCAAACCGACTCTTAATAATACTATATTTGCATATTATCTATTGAAACCACAGGCGCACCTGAAAAGTTTATATCACAGTACTATATACTTCAATATTATGAAAAAAATACTATTTTGCGTATTAATAATGCTTTGCAGCATTTCCGCATTTGCTCAAAAAAGAATTACTTTCAAAATAGAAAAGCTTTCAACTCCCGAAAACTTCCTTTATTTGCAATCTTACGACGATATCTACAAAAGACTTATCATGTCCGAAACCGAAGTTTTTTCAAAAGAAGTTGAAAAGCAGGAAAAGAATCCGCCGTTCAATATCATCGCAAAAAGCGAAGCTCCCGACAGCCTGGTATCTTATCGCTACCATTCTTTCTTTCAAGGTATGTATCAGGCTTATGCGGACCACAGACCGTTTGTGTTATCTCCGGACATGATCTGGTTGTTAATCAGCCAAGGCTTTGCACGACATATCAACGCTAATCAAGAAGCAATGCGAGATTATATCGTCGATTTCTCCGGAAAACAATCGTTGATTGTTAAGACAGATAAACAGTTGGAAGATCCTACTCTTTCATGGAATGAGATCTTCCCTCAATTTACAGAACAAATAAAAAAACAAGTAGGAAATAGCCTGGTTGAAACCCTGACTTGCAACTTCTCAACAACAACACCTTTAGAGAAAATTGCCTCTGAAATAACAATCATGGAATCCGTGAAGCCTTATTTTGAGTTTATTGTTATACGCATTGTTTGCGGAATCCCGGAAATAACCCTCGAAGGTACACCTGAAGATTGGGAGAAGGTGCTAAGTAAGGCTAAAAGTTTGAAAGGATATAAGCTCGAATGGTGGATCTCCGAGCTGGAACCTCTTCTGGAGGAATTTGTAAAAGCATCCAAAGGCGAAATTAATAAAGGCTTTTGGCGCAATATGTTTAAATATCATTCGCAAGAGAAGTATGGCGCTCCTAATATGATCGACGGCTGGATAGTGAAATTCTTTCCTTATGACAAAAAAGGACAAAGGAACAATCTAAAACAACTGGAAGGCACAGACAGTCTGCCTGATGAAATAGTAAAAGTAGATTTAAAATATCAGGAAGTATATAACAATACAGTTACAGAAACTCCGTTGGAACTTTGGGCAGGCTTCGTCGGGCTTGAACAGAATAAAAGAAACTTCGCTCTACGACCACAAATCAGTTGGATGATCAGAAAGAAAGACCTCACTAACAACAAAGTGAAAAACAAATTAATGGCAGATACACAAGGTACAGGTTTCGGTCGTGGCATTTCTATTAGAGTGAAAGAATTTCCTTCTGTTTTGTTAGAACTCACTGAAATAAAGAAATTGGAAATAAGATTCATTAATCAGATTGATATACCGGATGAAATATCAAAGATAAAAATTGAACATTTAGAGTTATTCGGGAAAATAAGCAAAGAAGGAATTGAACGTATTAAAAGACTATTGCCTGATAGTGATATTAAAATAAATGGTTCACGAATATAAGAAATAGTCCCGATGAACGGGACTATTTCTTATATATATCAGGCCTGTTTCTTAGCCAGAAACTTCTTAGTCAGCCACTTTCTTACAGGTTCATCATACAGCTTCAGACAGAGGTATGCCAACAGGATATTTCCGAAGAATACTATCAAAGCCACCGGCCATGTATCGGAGAAAGTGAGTTTTTCCCCACTCCACAACCAGGCATAATACAAATACATAAAAGGATAATGAACGATGTACAAGGGATAGGATATATCTCCCAGGAATTTGCAAATTCCGGAAGTCCCTTTATCTGTCGTTTTTCCGGAGGCACCCAGGTAAACAAGGATCGGGAAAAGAATAATGGTACATACAGAGTCATAAATACCATTCATCCACGAAGCTTCCATACCACCGATATGTGGTATAGACAGTAGAACAGCAATCGCAATACTACATATCCAGAAAGCTCCTCTAATCTTGACCGGTTTAAAAATACGCGACATCAACAACCCTGCGGAAAAAGCAAACAGCAAACGCAGAAATCCTCCGAGCAGATTATAATCCAGCAATGACCAACCTACACCTAAATGCCCATAACCGGAAAGATTGCATACAGCAAATGAAGCCAGTCCGATCACCGCCAGAATGACAAGCACGGTCAGCTGTTTAGTCGAGAACCGGCGGATAAACAGGGCATACAGAATATTCCCTATATACTCGAAAAACAAAGACCAACTCGGACCGTTCAAAGGATACATTTCTCCATTTCCACGAACTTCGGAACCCGAACCGGGTACAGCCGGAATCAAGAAAAGATTGAGAAGCAATGCAAGCATCACCATAGATATGCTGACCTGCGTACCGTCCCACTTCTCACAACCTTGTATACAAAACGTAATAGCACCTAAAACAGCTCCCAGGATAACCATTGGATGCAAACGGATTAACCTGCGTTTGAAAAAGTCTTTTGTGTTCATCGTTGTTTTCCAACGGTCGTCATAAGCGTAACCAACAACGAATCCCGACAGGATAAAAAAGAAATCGACGGCCAAATAGCCGTGATTGAACCGCTGGTCTATGGGACTTGTGGCAAAGCCTTCAAATATATGATACCATATAACCAAAAGAGCAGCGATTCCTCTCAAGCCGTCAAGGAGTTCATAATGGGGTTTACTATCTGCAAATGCAGCAGAAGAAGAGATGTTTTGCATGATAAATTTATAAATTAGATTATTATTTTGCGTATCACTGATGAGGGCCCAAAGTTACAGAAGTTAGTTATTAAAAAAATTGTCCTACATCAAAATACGCCCCTACCAGAAATTATTTCCGGCTTCTAAGGCGGCTAAGTGTCGGAAGGGTTATTCCAAGATAAGAGGCAATATATCCTAATTGTACCCGCTGGCATATCTGAGGAAACTGCTGCATAAATTCCTCATATCGCTCTTTGGCCGACAAAGTCAGGCGATCTTTGTGTGAACGGTGTAAGCGTCGATATTCATTCTGATGAATGATCCTTCCCCAATTAGCCAGTTCGATATTGGTCTGAAAAAGCCGGATCAAATCAGATAGTGCTATTTTATAGGCAACCACGTCTTCAAGCGTTTCCACAAATTCCTCACTCATTTTATTATAATATAATTCATCCATGCTGAAAACAATCCCTCCTTCACACGAGAAGGAGGTAGTGATTTCCTCTCCGTTGACCAGCCAATAAGAGCGGGTCATTCCTTTTTCGATGAAATAAGCTGATCTGCTATATTGATTAGCCTTTATCAATTGATATTTTTTAGGGAAATGGCAAAGTGTCACATTATCCTTCAATAGTTGTATTGTATCATCAGAAACCGGATACAGAGAGGTCATCATTTCTATTACATTCGTCATAAAGCAAATCCTTAATTGTTTTTCCAGTGGTCACAAAGATAGAAAAAACAATTACTTCAGCAATACAAACGGCAACCATTTTACAAAACGATATTCTCTATCGAGCTTTAAGGCAATGACAGGTATTTGTCGTCCTTTCTCCCAAGCCGGCAAGGATAAGATGACCTCATTATTCTTTCGTTGAATCTTAATCCTTTTACCTGTTGACAAATCAAAAGCTTTGGTTATCTGATAGCCTTCCAAAGAATTTATCCGAAGGGTAGAAACCGGTTTCCGTAAATGCAAGTATATATACTCATCTTTATAGGTACTTCCTATTTCATCAGTTTGCTTGAAAGGACCTCCATGTGTATCATACACAGCTTCTCTATTCCGGTTGATCCATTTCGTCAATTCATATAACCGTTCCACTTGTTCTTCGGGCATCTCTCCGGTAGGTTTAGGTCCGATATTCACTAATAGATTACCGTTACCGCAAAGTGTTTTACTAAACATTCCGATCAGTTCGTCTGCTGTCAGCATCTTAGCATCAGGTTCGTAAGCATATACCGGATAAGTGACGCTGGTACATGCTTCCCATGGAAACGGGGGAGCATCTGTTGTTTTGGCTTCTATTGAGAAGTAGTCGCCCGATGAGCCGTCTGTCCAGAAAGTTTCATGCCCGTCCTCTCCTCTGGTAATAGCCAGACGAGTAGATAACGTATTACTTTTTAGTTTCTTGATATACTGATATAAATCATTTCCTTCTTTTGCAGTCCAAAGAGGATCCAGCCAAAAGCCGTCAAACCACAAGATATCCGGCTGGTAACGGTCTATCAGTTCTTTTGTCTGGTTATGCACAAACCGGATAAAATCTTCCCGCCCATATTTCGGTTCTTTTATTTCTCTTCCAACTTGTGCCATAGAGTTCCAACCGCAATAATCAATGTCTGCTATTGAATAGTAAATGCCATAAAGCAATCCCTGTTTCCGACATTCTTCACCCAATTCCTTCAAAATATCTCGCTTGAAAGGTATGCGGTCTATATCAAAGATAGAATATTCGCTCGGCCAAATGCAAAACCCGTCATGGTGTTTTGAAATGACTACCATATATTTACATCCAGCCTGAACAGCTACATTTACAATCTCTTTAGGATTGAAATTCTGAGGATTCCATTTCATGGTAATAGAGTCCGCCACACTTTTAGGAGTACCATTACCAATAGCCCAGGAATCTCCTGTACCGGGTGAATGACAAGCCATCCAATGAATGAACAAACCCAGTTTGGCATCTTGAAACTGTTTTAGAAGTTTCTTGTCCGTTTGAGGATTAAGTACCGTTGTCTGACTTTGCACACAAGTTAAATATCCACATATAAACAATAATAGAAAAGAGAGTCTTTTAAGCTGCATATAATAGAAGTTATTTAAGTTATTTTTCTATATTCAAAGAGGTGTTTTACCCCATACATCTGAATTAGCGGTCATGATTTTCAAACATAAACCACTCCAGATTCATAAAATCCTGCCCGGTCATAGACGGATCATTGTTCTTGAACACCAGCACCAATGCATGAACACCGGTCACCGGTTTCACTTTTGTCCGGTGAATGGAATAGGCAACATCCCCATTCATCGGTTGCAGCTCACAAGTACCAATCAGTTCTCCATCCGGTTTATCCAAACGGATTTCAATAGTACCGGCAGCATTCTTTCCCCATGTTTTGCAAATGAAAGAATTCACCTCCATTCCTGTAAAATCGAAATATTTCCAGTAAGCACAATCTCCATTCCGTATAGCCGACAAATATTCTACCGGATTGCTATGTGCCGGACGCCGAACAACTACCGTGGTATGCCCCGACAAAAGACAAGCCCTCGCCGCATCCATACGCAATAAAGGATTAATAGGCCCCCCACAACCTTGAGTGGTCATTTCTACTTCATTGATAGTTCCGTCCGGATTAAATACAATGGGTTCCATACAAACCTTGCGCATAGATGAACTAGCATGGGTAGGCCGATGATAAAAGATATACCACTGCCCATCTATTTCAGCAATAGAACCGTGATTGTTCACTAAATTCCGGTCACTCCCCCAATTGTCTATAATTACTCCCCGATATGTATAAGGACCTAATGGAGAAGTAGCCGTAGCATAGTTCAGGGTAGCACAATTAGATTCACCGTGACGCTGGTGCCCGGCATATACATAATAGTAGATGCCATTCCGTTTACGGACCGAACTGCCTTCATTGAATGCATGTTCATTATAAGTCAACAGTTTCTCATGTACTTCACCTTCGATAGATAACATATCCTTACTCAGTTTAGCTCCTTTGGCATTGGCTTGTCCCCAGAATAAATAAGCTTGCCCGTCATCATCTATAAAGACCGAAGGATCAATTCCATGAATTCCGGCTATGGCTTTTCCCTCTTTAAAAGGTCCATAAGGAGAAGAAGATACGGCAACACCTTCATCTTCCTTTTCATTCGTCAGGCAATAGTATAAATAGTATTTGCCGTTGTGATAGATACAATCCGGAGCATAAAGCAACTGGTCGGTATAGTCGACTTGTTTCCCTATACCTTTTGTAGCGAAAGAAAACTGTTCCACATCCCAATTTATCAAATCAGAAGTCGATAACACATCATAGGTATGCGAACACCAGACATTTGTCGGCTCATCACGCGAACCATATACATAGACACGCCCATCAGGCATCTGCCTGGCCTCCGGATCGGCAATATACACGCCCGGAGGAGAAATAGGATTAAGCATTCGATGATTAGTCTTAAGTAATTTGGAAACCTTCTTTCCTGTTTGTTCGGTCACAGCCGTATTTACCATGCGATGCTGTGCCGACAATCCCAAACAAAAGGTTAAGAGTATAAAAAACAGTATCTTATTTCTCATAATTCTATATTTTTTCAGTTCTAACTCTAACGTATCATTTGATTATTTTATAAAAAAGTCTTTTTTGATCCGTATGTCCTCCACCGAACGACCTATCATCAGGTTGAACTTCCCGGATTCGACAACATATTTCATATCTTCATTCCAAAGTCCTAAATCGGAATAAGGAATGACTATCCGAATATCCTTAGATTCTCCCGGATTCAGACTCACTTTCTCAAAACCTTTCAGGCAGGCAACAGGCGTTACAACACTAGAAACACAATCACGTATAAATACTAAAGCGGTTTCTTTTCCTGCCATATTTCCCGTATTCTTAACAGTAAATGTAAATTCAATATCCTGAGTTTGAGGAATGACACTGTCGATTTTCAATCCTGAATATTCATAACTCGTATAGCTTAATCCATGACCGAAACAAAATGCAGGTTTTTCATCTTCTCTGGAAGAACCCAAACCATAACCCGTCCAATATCTGGAAGGTCTTTGATAATAATACATTGGGATTTGACCGGCATGTTTGGGAATGGTAATTGGCAATTTGCCCGAAGGATTCACTTCTCCAAATAATATTTCAGCTAAAGCTTGTCCGCCATACATTCCCGGTTCCCACACATCTACTATGGTTGGGATGTTTTTGGTTATCCATTCGTTATTTAGAGGTTTGCCATTTACAATGACGATAACTACGGGAGTACCAGTGGCATGTATTGCTTGGACCAGCTCCAACTGTCGTCCGTAGAAATCTATTGAAGGACGGTCCGCCGATTCTCCATAAGTTCTTAATCCCCATTCCGAACGTATTCCATATCCTCCAATTGCAACAATTGCCAAATCGGACTGCCGGGCCTTTCGGACAGCATCATCAATACTGTAATCAGAGATGCCGCCGCCTTCGGTTATCAGCTTCTTCTGGATAGCAGGATCGGTAGTATTTACCGACAGATCAGATTTCTTTGCCTTAATCCGTCCGCTATTGCTGTATAAGATCGACTGCTCGGGAGAGGCTGCCGCCTGAATACCCTCCAGAATAGTAGTTACGTGGTCATCCGGTTGAAAGATAGACCAGTCACCCAAAATACTTTGATTGTCAGCATTCGGTCCGGTAACTAAAATCTTCTTGTATTTAGTCCTGTCAAGAGGTAGGATTTGCCGGTCATTTTTAAGCAAGACAATGGCTTCTCTAGCAGCTTCCAAAGCCAATGCTTTGTTCTCTTTGCTACCATAACTATCTTCTTCAGGAGATACATAACGCTTCTCAAACAATCCCAGCTCGAATTTAATCTTCAAGATTCTTCTGACAGCATCATCAATACGCCGGGGAGATACTTTCTTTTCCCTGACTAACTCTACGAGCGGACGTACAAAGCGTGCCGAGTCAGCAGAATACATATGCATATCCAAACCGGCATTGACCGACTTACAAACAGCCTCTTTCTGATTTTCAGCTATCTGATGCAAAGAAGTAGCCAAATTCTCCACATCTCCCATATCACTGATAAAAAAGCCTTTAAAACCATACTCCTGCTTGATTATATCAGTCAACAACCACTTGGACGCATGTACCGGCACTCCTGCAATATCATTATGTCCGGGCATAATAGTCATACATCCGGCCTCTATGGCTGCCTTGAAGGGAGGCAGAAAATACGAACGGAGTGCCCGTTCAGACAGTTCGGCACTAGCATGATTACATCCTCCGACGGATGCGCCTCCCCCCACCAGATGTTTGACTGAAACAGCCACTTTCTTAAAAGGATTTTCATTGCCCTGGTACCCCCGTATAGCCTCTTTAACCAATTCGCTTGTCAGAAAAGGATCTTCGCCATAGGTTTCACCGGTCCTTCCCCAACGGGCATCCTGAACGATATCTATACAAGGAGCAAATGCCCAATGTATACCGGAGGAACGGATTTCTTCACCGGCCTTCGAAGTCGTGCGATAAATTAATTCCCGGTTGAAAGTAGCGGCCATGCTTATGGAAGTCGGGAAAATCGTTCTGCCCGTAAGCATTGCATATCCATGTGCCGCGTCCATGCCTATAAGATAAGGAATCTTCAGACGGGTTTGTTCGGACAGTTTTTGTAGTTGATTGCATTCTTCAGGCTCCAAATCCGCCAGCCATGCACCGAAATCATAATATCCATTCTTAAATATGGCCTCTTTATCCCATACGGTAACCATATCCATTTGCCCTATCTTTTCCTCCAATGTCATCTGCGCAAGCAATGCTTCCACTCTTTTGTCTACAGGTTGTTTGGCATCCATATAAACGGAGGTGTCTACCTCTTGCGTAGACCGACAAGACATAAGAAATAAAATTAAAGTATATAAAATCAATTTCTTCATGTTTATTCAAATTTTATCGTTTTATAATTTTCGATTGGGTTCAGGCATACATTACCCGGTTCTATTATCGGGATAACTGCTCCGGATAGTTTCACTTTCTTACCTTCATAAATAACTTCACCCATTTCACGACGTTCCAGACCTGTATTTAAAGATATGAAAAAGGGAAATAGATCGTGTCCTGTTGCAAGACTCATGTCCTCTATCATCTCTTCCCAAGTCAGAAGTCGCATCGGATCGTTTTTCCAACGGGTATACTGGATATGTTTCCACCGGGCATACCAAGTATTTCCATATGTGTCGTCCAAACGTTGCCAGATATACCAAAGTTTATACCAGCCTGCCCCGTAAGAAAATTGCTTGGCATACTCTCCGTCATTTGTATATCTTTTTAAGTCTAGTTGTCTGAATTCGGAAGAACGGAAGAAATCTTCGCACTTTTTATTCGCATGTTGCCGGAGTTCCTCATTATAAAGTGCCTCTACTTTCCCTTGAAACCAACCGGCATGTGCTTCTCCCTGATTTCCAAAAGGTACATCACCAGCCGCTTGTCCTTTCTCGTTGACCGGGCCTGCCAGTGTATGTGCCAGTTCATGTCCATAAATAGAAATCAGACTGGCTGAATCTTGACTAATAATACCATTCTCCTTAGGAAAGAAACTGTTGACAGCCCAGCCTCCTCCACTTCCGGCAGAGAGAACGAGAAACATCGGTTCCTCGGTTTGCCGAGACGGATACCATTGCAACAATGTATCGTTTATCCTAAAGAATTCTTTTTTTATACATTCAAGAAGAGTATGGTTAACAGTAGGCGCATAATAAGTGACCATACCATTAATAACACTTTCCAATTCCGGATAGATAGCTCCGCCACCACCCATTGTTTGGGGCAAACGAGGCTCTCCTCCCACCGGAACCTGTTTCTCACATAACCAGTCCATTATTTGGTCAACAAAAGCACTTCCCGCTTCTCCATTACTTAGAAAATCATCTAAAGCCGTACCGACTGCTATACGTCCCTTACCATATTCACGGTAAGCGCGGATAGGCAAACTGTCACTCCCCATTTCCCAAGGTATCCACTGTTCTGAAAGAGCCAAACCAATATGCCGACGATTCTTATAGTTCTGATAATCTTTGGTATAACTTGCATCAAAATTCTTGAGCAACCGGTTCAGAGACCAATTATCGACCTGTTCTGCTTTTACAGGATCAGCCAGAATAATCAAGCCACCTCCCTCAGATACAAAATCTTTGAGCAAGAGACACTCCTGCTCCGTATAAACCGGAGCAGAAGGGTCATTCTGAAAAGTAATGATTACGTTATATCTAAAATTAGGATACCAGGCAAAAGGATAAATCTTACGTTCCGGATCATATGGAATACGGATACGGGACACCCCCTTCTCATCCAGGACACTACCGAGTGAGGCTTGTGACGATACACTACGAAATCCTTTCTGGTGTAACATATCCGGCAATCCCCACATGAAATTGAACGAACATTGATGCGAAAGATCAATAAGGACATTATATCCTTTATCTATCGTCATGGCAATGGGAGCAGGAGGATATTTCTTCCCGATTTCGACAGGTAGAGTTTCTCCGGAATGCCACGCCTCGGTGATAATTTGTTCTTCATCTTTCAGTGTGCACCCAGTGACGAGCACAGTAATCCAAAGCATTAATAAACATCTGATAATCATTACTTATATACATTTTATTTGGAACGTTCAACAGTTATCAGTTTACCGTCTGCTTGTACGGCTCTGATAGTACATTGGCTGACAGGAAGTTCGTCGGGTAAAGTGAATTTCAGGAAGTTAGAGAAGTATTTTCGTTCTCCGTCTTTCCAGATTTCAAAAGCTACCGCTTCATTACCGTTAATTATGGTTACTTGCTGTCCACTGACACTATAAGTCGGGGTCTTGGTTATCTTTTGATTCTCTTTAAACTGAGTATAGTGCCCTACATCCCCTATTTTACCAGTCAGTCCCAGACTTTCCAAACCTGCATCTCCGTCTTTCCGATCTTCAATATAGTAGAAAGGTTGAGGATTCGGATATTTGGAAGTGTATTCTCTAGTTTCTGCAATCATTGCATTGGTGACAGTATAGCGATTTGGCCCATATTGTTCGATAGTTTCGTCTACCGGAGTCATAAATCCCCACATATCAAAGAAATCTGCCAAATTCTTTTGAGCTATGTCACTGGCATATTTCACAAATTGCATTTGTCGTTCTCCTACAGGGATATTATTCAAGTTTCTATTATTACGCAATTTCTTGAATAATTCCGGGTAGAAATCGGATTTGATACCGCATCGGTGGAAATAAAGCCATAATTGCCAGTATATACGCATATGAATTTCCGTATCTTCCTTCTTGGGATCGCCAAGGAAATTACAGAAAGGACGGTTATTCAGTTTCCTGTCTGCCAATACGCTCAACGGAGCTCCGTTTGAACATTCTCTCCCTATTTTATAAAGTACATAATTTGAAAAGAGGTTATTGGATGACTCAAAACAACCGGTCCAGGCAATAGCTCCCTGGTGAAGGTGACCGATTTCATGGGCAGGGCCCCAGCAGCGTCGTTCGGTATATAACTTTTCAGTAGGCATAAATTCGTCCAATGCATTAATCCCGAAACCTATTTGTCCGTTACCGGCCCACATATAGCTATCATCATTGATCGAAGAACCATTCACATGATTATTGAACAATGCAGGACGAATATCCTCCAAGCCCAATAGTTCGTATTGCCAGTTCACAAAATGATCAAACATAGTGATATACTCAACTATAGAATTCGGCTGCCACTGAAGTAACTTGGTACGATGAAAATTCAGTAACATTTCATTTCCCTTAATAAGAAAGTATTCATAGGTCGCCTTTTGGAGAAGTTCCGTGTAAACAGCATCAGTCTTATCCCTTTCCAAATCAAAATAACCGCTAACTGTACCGGAAGTCAATGGTATATGAATCTTTACAGGCTTCGCATTCTCCGAAGTTAGTTCGGTGTTATACATAACAAACAACATACCATCACCCTTCATTTGGAGTTTGTTGATACCTTCATTCAACATGTATTTGTCTCCACTCAAATTGGAGGATCGAATCGCTTGTAAACTAATAGTATTCCCATAAGTTTCTCCTACCATGACTATTAATTCATCACCTGAATTTACATAGATACCAGTAGGATTATCCAAATCAGTGTATGATTTCATATACAGTTTATCAGCCCAATTATTAGGAGTACTATAAGGTTTGTATTCCTGAATTCGGAATTTCTTTTCCCAAGTATCATAAGTGCCGTTTTTCAGTTGCATAGCTATATTGATAAAATAGCCGGGCAATGCTTGAATTTGTTGCATAGTTGCCTCCGGACGCACTTCGCTACAAGTGAGATCTGTAAATACACTTAACAGCTGTTTCTCTTGTTCACTCAAGCCTGATTTCATCTCATAAAATTCGATTTCTTCACAGTTTACATAATCATCTTTTGCGGTATTGATTACAACCTTTAATTTAGTGATCTTTGCTAATGGTTTATCCATAGCAAGTTTAGTCTGCGAAGTTGACTTCTTGAAATCGTATGAACCCAGAAGAATATATTCAGGTGTGTCTTGTGTCGCATAATACAGGTCAAATATCCCCCAATGACCTCCTCCGGTACTTCGCGGAGTATAAACAAAATAATCCAATGTATGTGTTCCGTCAAAATCAAACTCAAGAATGACAGGGAATTTCGTGGCTCCCGCAGCCCAAGGACTATGATAAAAATTATTTCCACCAAGTCCATCCCAACATTTTTCTATTTCTTGTCCCGGTTGATGCTGACTGGCAGTTCCACCGATAGGTTTGAACATAACATCTCCTCCCGGTTCAACATCATCGGTATTGGGTTCCAACGGTTTTTGTTGAATAACACATTCAGCCGCTACGCCTTCATATTTCTCATTATCAAAATGAATAGAAGCAGAACGCACCTCTCCGTACATCGCATAATTATCAATATGGAAAGTATGTTCTTTACTACTCAGGGCACGTGTATCAGGAATAGTCGTCTCGTTCAACCAATCACAGACTTCTGGTATATTGACCTTATAATCTATATTGGATGTAATTTTAAGTCTTACATCTCCACCGTCGGCAGATAATGTGGTAGCAGTAAGCGGAGTAACCAAAATTGCCGGACCATATCCTAGTTGCCGAACCTTGATAGTATATTCTTTGACTGTCGAAACAACTTTTACTACTGCTTCTCTGACCTCTGGTTCTTCACTGGCAGGAATATACAGACGCACCATGTTTTCGTCAATAACTTTCGTCGCCATACACCAGTTTGGGGCAGAAGATGTAATACGCCATTCATCTTTGGATAAATTGGTAATTACCGGTATTTCGATATCATGTTTTTTGTTATCGAAATCCTGTATTAGAAATTCTTCCGCTATTTCCAATTGAGGTATAGAATGATTTTCATCTTCATCATTGCATCCACAGAAGACCGGCATGCAGCATATAAGCATAACCAAAATTAAGCTTTTGATTCTTTGTATATCTTGTTTATCCATACATTTTTAATTTATAAGTATATTATTTGATTTATTCCGCAACCCATAAATTTAACTCGGCAATAGCTATAGCATTCAGTATTGACTCTTTAGAATGAGTCGATTCAATACGCAGATATCTGAACGAACCAGACATTGGCACCATAAGTTCCGATTCATAAGTGGCTCCCATTTCTGACAATGGCAGATCATCACTTAAAGTTTTCAATAAAGTAAAGTCTATTCCATTCTCACTTGTATAAATATTGAGCTCTTGCGGATTTGCATTACCATTGTTAGAACCATTTGCGGCGGTTCTAGTGATATAGCTAAATTTAAAACCACTATACACATGAGGCAATTCAACCTGTATATATGGGAATTCCGAGAAATCACTAGGATAACCATGAAATGCCCAATACGAATGGAAGGAGGTATTGATATCTCCATCAATGATATTGACAAGTTGCGTACGTGGATCCAATGATTCAAAATCTTCGGTTCTCGCATTACTGGAGATCATGCTTTCTGTCAGTTTGATCTCTTTTAATTCTGTTATATCAATATGCTTCTGATATACGATACCAGCCAGATAAGTATTTACCCCTTCTTTAATGTCAAATGTAGGCATACTACATTCGGACAATTCTATCGGTAACATGTATTTACCAAATTTCAAATCATCCGGAATATTAATTTTAACCGTAGCGATACTTGTACTTTTTCCGGAAACGAACGAAACCTTTTCTGCTAAAGTATAACAATTATCCGGTAGTAATTCGAAATCTGCATGATTAGTCTCATTATAAGCAGTCAACAATTCAGGATTAATCTTTAAAGTGCAATCAAAATTCCAATTATTTTCCATCGGCATACTTATAGGTATAGTAATATCGAAACTTGTTTCCCCACCTTCTTCCGCTTTATAAGGCTGATAACCTGATTTTTCAAAATAGAGATAAGGGGTGACAATATCCGGAACAATAAATATTTGCCTTTTATCAATATTGATATCATCACTAGAATTATTCAAGACAAGTGGCAAAATATAGTT
Organism: Bacteroides sp. 43_46; assembly: GCF_001915455.1. Classification (NCBI taxonomy): domain Bacteria; kingdom Pseudomonadati; phylum Bacteroidota; class Bacteroidia; order Bacteroidales; family Bacteroidaceae; genus Bacteroides; species Bacteroides sp. 43_46. The sequence goes on from NZ_MNQN01000047.1 coordinate 65,671, forward strand.
GGCCTTATCCAATTCTTTAATTTTATCAATATAGAAAAACGCTTTTACCTTTTTGTGGTTATCGGTATCTTCAAACGCCAATGTTGGTGTTTCCAGCTTGAAACAGTTATCAGGTAACAATTTATAATCCGTTTCATTTTCTGCATTATAAATTTGTATATTAACAGCATCTAAAACAGAAACATCAACTGTTGAATATTTCTTTGAATTATATCCGGCCCTAATAACGGTGAATTCACAACTGGCTTCATTACTTGTATCATAAATAGTAACATGCTGCTCTCCATTATTTTTAAAATAGAGAATAGACTCATATTGATCCAGATAATCCTCACATCCATCATCACAAGCGCCTAATGACACTAATGCGAGAAAAAAGATGATGATTTTAAATATATTGTTTTTCATACAGTTTTCTTTTTGTTGATTTACGAAATTACCACCCATAATTTTGTGTCAGTTGTTTGTTCAAGCTGATTTCTGTCTGAGTAAACGGATACAAGTAATGTTGTTTTTTGAATACACGTTTTTCAAACACTGTTCTTTCCCAAAAACTATCAGGAGTTACATCACCGCTTCCGGTAGTTTCCACATTCATACCCCACATCTTACCCCCGTCACATTCTTCAGCGATTTTCCAAGTACGAGTATCAAAAAAACGATGATTTTCGAAAGCCAGCTCTACACGACGTTCTTTACGGCATAAATCAAGTAATTCATTATCATCAGCATGAGGATAAGATTCAGTAATAGACGGCAGAGCAACTCTTGCTCTCAGCTCTTGCCACACTTCCATTGCTTTGGTATAATAATTAGCCGGGATATTCACCCCTCTAATTTTACATTCTAACACAGCCTCTATAAAATTCAAGTAAATTTCTCCCAACCGGAAAGTCGGAAAAGTAATTTCTCCCCATTGTCCATTTGCCGAATTAGCCGTATGGTCATAAAAGCGATTCACCAAAAAACCAGACTTAGGACGAGCGTCCGAAGTATAGCCGTTGGCCCCATGAGCAAAAGAAGTAAGTGTCATTTCATTACCATGATGCCATTTGCTCCCACTAAAGAAAACTGTTACATAAAAACGCGGATCTCTTTCCGTACACATCTTTACAGTATTCAGTTTGTAAGAAGCAGCTCCTCCCCATGCAGGATAGACGAAATCAGTATAAGCCATCTCGTCCATAGGATAACCAGACTCCTGATCAACTATAGGACTACCGTCTGATTCATAACCTGTAATAGGAAACCTACCTGTCTTTGCCATTGGATAGGCATCCACTTGTTGCTGAGTAACCCCGACAAATCCCCAAGAAGAACTACCTGCAACGGAAGTAGGACATGTATGAGCCGACATTATAAAACGCCCTTTCGAACCGGTAGTCCATATTAACTCACTGTTCCACTTTTCTTGTGTTATGCCATAATAATTATCATACGGATCATCATCATCAGAGTGATATAATTGGTAAAGATTGCCATCAATGATCTTGTATGCTGCATCTGCTGCCGTTTTCCACTTTGCCGCATCATAATTCTGCGGAAATAGATTCGTTCCATCAGGATTTTTAACAGAGGCATACATCGTATTTCCATTAAACAAATCACGTGCAGAATAAAGAGTCAAGCGTGAGATTATGGCTTGGCAAGCACCTTTGGTAGCCAAGCCCTTTTCTGTACTGGAAGTCCAATTAGACTTCATATACGGGCTATCAATCAACGAATTCAACTCACCTATTACATAATTCACACATTCATCCCATGTATTACGGGGACGTTCCAGCTCAGCTGCACTTTTTGTAAAATCAAGTAGCTCATCATGCAGAATGAATACCGGTCCGTAGATTCTCATCATCAGAAAATAGTAATAACAACGTGCAAAACGAGTTTGTACCTTCCACTGTTCTTTTTCATCATTGCTCAACAACGGGTCAGTACAACGATCAATATTAGCTAAAAATATGTTACACTCACGTATCCCTCTATAATAAGTACTCATACGTTCGTAAGGTACATTTGACGGATTCCAAGCTCCGGAAGTCATAATATGATATTCACGGTCCCGCATTGAAACTGTTACTTCATCAGCTGCCCCGCTCCATGGAGTATATTGGAAATCATTAGCGTCATCCGGTAAGAAACTCATAGTAGTTAACCAATATTTACGTGAATCCGCACGGGTTTCCCACACTTTATCCAAAGTCAGCGCTTCATCTTCCTGTCTATCCAGAAAAGAGTCACATGATGTTTGTGACAGCAGTAAGGCACACACAAACAAAGAAGAACAGTATTTAGTTATTTTTTTCATATATCGTTTCATATTATATTAGAATTTAGCGTTCAAACCTATTGTGAAAACTCTTAATGGAGGATAAATACCTCCGTCTGAACTTCCGGTTTCCGGATCCCATAATTTGAATTTACTAAAGGTCAGCAAATTACTCCCTGAGACATAAATACGGGTAGATTTGATAAACGTTTTTTCAAGAATAGACTTGGGAATAGTGTATCCAATTTCAAAATTTTTCAGTCGCAAGAAGCGCCCGTCCCGCATAGTAAGTGTAGATGTCTGGTTATTGTTAGTAGAACCTTCCCCACCGGCTTCACTCAATCTGGGATAGTAAGCAGCCTGGTTCTGTTCCGGTGTATTGGTTGTCTTCCACACATGATCGTAAATATCAGCATTGATTGCACTTTGATTAATATTACCGGTAGAGAAAGGACGCATTGCAGTGCCGCCAATATAGAAAGTACAATGAGCTATTCCCTGGAAGAAAGCATTGATATCCCAGCTTCTCCATTGGGCAGTCAGTCCGAAACCATAAGTAATCTCCGGAATATTTGTATATCCTAAAGCCACTTTATCATATGTATCAACCACTCCGTCTCCATTAACGTCTCTGTATCTGACATCACCCACACGATAAGTTCCAAAATTCTGTTCAGGAGCATTGTCTATTTCTTCCTGGCTTTGAAACAATCCTTCAGCTATAAGTCCGAAAGTATGGTTTCCTCCAGTTCCGAATGTTTTTCCAATACTGTTTTGATATTTATAAAGGTGTTCTACTTCGTCGTTATTCAGTAATTTATTCCGGTTGAATGTAAAATTAGCCCGCCCGGTCAAAAACACCTCTCCGACTTTTTCCTCATATTCGAGTGTTGCATCCACTCCCCGGTTAACAGACGCCCCGATATTGGTTTTCGGTTTTGTTGTCAGTCCGACGATAGCCGGAAGTCCTTGTCGGTTAATAAATACCCCTTCACGTTTTTCATGAAAATAATCAGCTTGTATCTTAATTCTGTCAAACAGTCTCATTTCAAATCCCAAATTGGTTTTATAAGCTTTTTCCCAACTGACATTTAAATTTTCAACATTTCCGACTTGGATACCTCCGCCTCCTTCACTTCCATTCTCACCATAATTCCACCCATTGTTGGTGCTGATAGTTGATTGATAAATCCACCGGTCTCCACCAATCGCGTCATTTCCCACACTACCATAGGACGCTTTCAATTTCAATTCACTGACAACCGGAAGAATTGGTTCCCAGAATTTCTCATTAGAAATCATCCAACCGACAGCATAAGCCGGGAAAAATCCGAACCGATGTCCCTTGGCAAAGTTTTCCGAACCGTTATATCCCATATTAAATTCAGCAAAATAAGTATCCTTAAAAGCATAAGTCACACGCCCGGCAAGTCCTTGATATTTATAAGGTAATGAAAGGGTTTTGCTATAAGTCAGTTTCTTGTTTGTAACCTTATGATTGTATAAAAGCATGGCACCTACACGATGTTTTTCGGCAAACAACCGATTATAGTTGATACTACCTTCCAAATAGGTAGTAATGGAACCACTACCACTTTCACTAAGTCCTAATTCGTCTGTTCCGGTCACAATAGGACTACCAAAAATCAAATTCCCGTCTTCATCACGACCCTTAGCATAATATTGATTCGGTGTTTTAGAACGAACAATGGTGTTAGTATTAACCGCATCCCAGGAAAATTTAATAGAAGCTGTTAGCCCTTTGGTGACTAAATCTCCTAAATCCTGATTGATTCCGATAAGTGACTGTGCGGAATTCCAAAATTGTTCGCGATATCCGGAATGAACTAAAAGATTCCAAGGATTCTCGCCACCTTGCATACTCGGATAAGAAAGAGTTCCGTCTGAATATTCTTTAGGATAAACACCGGGAGAAGCTTCGAAAGCTCTCGACCAGATTTTATCTTTCTCTACACCGGGACCATAAAACTTCTCATATATATTGGCCAGATTTACATTCAGAACAGTAGACTTTGTTACATTAAAATCCATATTAGCACGGAAGCTATATTTATTGTAACGAAGAGATGTATCATAGTCATATCGTTGCCCTGCATTTCTAACTCAATATTTTGCAAGTAATAAGTCAGAAATATGGCCTTAATCTTTAATGGTACATTCTAAAGGACGAAGATTTAACGC